>JAENVT010000554.1 GCA_016650435.1 Ilumatobacteraceae bacterium | reverse complement strand
GCCTTGCTCGAGACCGTCCGTGACGGCGATCTGCTTGTGGTGGGCTCACGTGGACGTGGTGCTCTGGCAGCACGCCTCTTCGGGTCCACCGTGAACACAGTCCTTGATCGTTGCGCTGTGCCTGTCGTAGTCGTGCGCGGCGCGGACGAAGCGGAGTGACTCGTCAACGCGGTGTGCGCGACGGTTGATGTGGCCGCCGATGAAAGGTTCTCGTGCGGTACCCGAATCGCGTTGATTGGCACTCCAAACAGTGCCGAGATGTCTCGTCGAGAGTATTCGACCAACTCACTGCTCATGGCTACAACGTGGTGCCAGTCAATCCGGCCTGCGAGACCGTCGCTGGCCGATCCTGTTGCGCGAGGCTCGGGGGATGTACCGATGACGTTGGATGGGGCGATCAGGTTCCATCGCGTCCACCGCACAGTTCGCCATGTCCGCTGGGATCTCGCCGTCGCGGGAGCGAGCGATGGCGGCTGAGTCGCGGATCAATACCATCCTCGTCGGTGTCGACGGATCGCCCGAATCCGATCGCGCGGCTGCGTTCGCGACGATTCTTGCGAAACAGCTTGATGCCGAGATCGTTGCCGCGCACGCTGTGGGCCTTCTCGACGTGTGGTCCGAACACCCAAAGGCAGGCGACGAACACAACTCGCACGCGCATGTCACGGCGCTGATGGAGGGTCGCTGGACAGACTCGTTTCGGCGACTGGGCATTCGGCCACGCGTCGTTCTTCTCGACGGTCCGCCGGCGCGGGTGTTGCTCGAACTTGCCGATCAGATCGATGCAGATCTCATCGTCGTCGGCAGTCGGGGTGTTGGGCAGGCCGAGCTGCTCGCCCTCGGTGACACGAGTACCAAACTCGCCCACCGGTCCGCTCGCCCCGTCCTGATCGTCCCAGCGCCGCGGAATGCAAGCCGGCAGATCAATGCGTGACGGCCCGGCGTGAAAAGCCAAGCCGAACCTCGGACGGGTGACTGTGCTGCCGTTAGCGCGCCGCTCGACGGTGTCTCCGGCTCGGTCCTGCTCGCGAACGGACGATCAGTCGACATCGCCCCCGCCGCACTGGCCGACCTGGCTCGAGTGCGGACGTTCTACGAGCGCCTCAGTGACACGGCGACCTACTCCCGGTTCTTCGGCATACGTCGGACCATTCCTGAGAAAGAACTGAGAAGCGTGGTTGCCCAAGATGTTCCTCACCACGTCACACTTCTCGCGTCGATTGACAACGAGTTGATCGGTCTCGGCGAGTTCGTCATGAGCGAGAAGCCAGACGAGGCTGAGGTCGCGTTCGCAGTGGCGGACGACCATCATCGCGAAGGTGTTGCAACGCTTCTGCTGGAACGGCTTGCGGTGGTGGCCAGACGATGTGGCCTCAAACAACTCGTCGCCCAAACGCTCGCTGGTAACTGCGACATGCTGCTCGTGTTTCGGACCGTGGGCCTCGCCGAGCAGACTCGCGTCGATGGTGGCGTGGTTGACGTGACGCTGGATCTCTCGACGCTCGACCACCTCGAAGCCGAAGCGGAGATCAGACATCAACAAGCGCTATTGCACCGGAGGAACCATGAGCAGCAAAGTGACCGAGCTCTCCACGAGTGACTGCGAACTCTTGCTTGCGTCGCTCAACATTGGACGTGTCGCGGTAGTCGACAACGGGTACCCGTTGGTGTTCCCGATCAACTACAAGATGGCCTTGTTCGGCGGAAAATCGGTCATCGCCATCCGTACCCGCCCAGACAACGTCATCGACCACTCCGGCAGGGCAGTCTGCTTCGAGATCGACGGAATCGACGCAAGCCATGACGGCGGGTGGAGCGTGCTCGTTCGCGGAGTACTCGTCGAGTCATCACCCGATCCCGACCACGACACCCATCCGATCGACTCTGAGGACCGCGACGCGTGGCGGATCATCGTACCGACTCATGTTTCCGGCCGACGAGTTACCAACCGCTCAGCGCGATGGTCCTTTCATCCCGCTGGATATCTCTAAGTGGGGTGTGATGCCTGAGCCTCGAGAGCCGGGACTCAGCTGACTCGGCTCAGCCCACCTCGTACTACGGCCACTGCATGCGTACGGGGCGGAGGACGTCGGACATCTGTGCTGTAGACGCCGGACAGCGTTAACTGTCGGTGTGAGTGATCGGTTGCCTGAACCCTCGCGCCGGGCCGGGCAGCGCCTTTGGGACCCGTCTCGGCAGGATGTCGAGATCGTGGAGACTCACATCTCCTCACTCGTCTTCGAGGGCGACCTAGTTCACAAGCGCAAGAAACCGGTGCGGTTCGCGTTCCTCGATCTGAGCACGCCCAAACAGCGCTAACTGATGTGCGTGGCTCGCAACCTTCCGTCGCCGCGCTGCGGTGGGCGGCCGCCCGGGCTCAAACGCGTGCGGCCCGATCCACCCGGCGACCGCGCAGAGTTGTCCTCGTACGGGATCGGTCGATCGGTCGCCTCCGGTGGATATGAACCAGCGACTCAGGGGGTGCGGTCCTCCCAGTCGACCCAATCGACACCCGCCGCGTTCACGTAGGCATGTACGCCTTCTCCGGTCGTCCGGGCGAACTGGTCGGCACCGATCAAATCAACGAGCCCGTAGGCCTGCATGCGTTCTCGGACGTGTCCCTTCAGCTCGGCGAACCGGAGAACAGCACCTCGCTGCGCCAAGTCGTGCACCAACTCGGCGATTGCGTCGGCCGCCGTTGAGTCGACGTCGGTGATCGGTTCGGCCGTCACGAGCACGACACGGATCGGTGTCGGTGACTGGTCGACCCGGGCGAGCACATCCTCCACGAAAAACCTGGCGTTTGCGAAGAACAGCGGCGCGTCGAAGCGATAGAGCAGCAGGCCAGCG
The DNA here is from genome assembly GCA_016650435.1 of Ilumatobacteraceae bacterium. The sequence continues at coordinate 7,711 of JAENVT010000554.1, read as the reverse complement.
ATCCGCCGGCCCTCTGGATGACGTTCGTTGTCGTGATAGCCCTTGAGCCCGTCGACCCGGACGAGTTCGGCGGTGTGCGGCTTCCACGCCTTGCGCATGAAGTTCAGCAACGACAACGCGATCGCTACGACCACCCCGACGATCGCGCCGAGAATGGCCACGGCGAGGAAGGCGGCCACGCCGAGCAGGAACTCGCTGCGCCGGATCGCGGCGAGCCGCCCGAGCGGGCCGATGGCGAAGACGCGGAGCGCGGCAGCGACCACGACCGCGGCGAGCACCGGCTGGGGCAGGTTGCGGAACGCCTCCGGTGCACCAACGACGACTCCGAGGAGCAGCGCCGCTGCGGCGACACCGGTTAGCTGCGTGCGCGCCCCGGCGGCCTCAGCAACCGGCGTGCGGGACTGGCTGCCACTTACCGGCATTCCCTGGAACAAGCCGGCTGCGACGTTGACCAGGCCGAGCGCGACGAGTTCCTGGTTCGCGTCGACGCGTGCACCACGCTTGTCCGCGTACACCCTGGCCAGCACGCTCGTGTCGGCGAAGGCGATGAAGGCGATGCCAAGCGCCGCACCGGTGAGCCGGCCGATGCTCTGCCAACTGATGGCGGGCAGTCGCGGACTCCCGAACCCGGACGGAAGATCTCCGACGACGCGCACGCCGTGATCGACCAACCCGAATGCAACGGTCGCGAGAATGCCGGCGATCACCGCCACCAGCACACCCGGAACTCGTGGCACGAAACGACGGAGCCCGACGATGGCCGCGAGCGCTGTCCCGGCGAGACCGAGCGCCCAGCGGTTCGTCTCCCCGTCGGTGATGCCGCTCACGAGGTCACGAAGCGTTCCGAGCAGGGTCTCGGCATCGACGGAGAAGCCAAGCGCTTTCGGAAGTTGGCTGACAAGGATCGTGAGGGCGATTCCGTTGAGGTAGCCGTAGCGCACCGGGGCAGACAGGAGCTCGGCGAGAAAGCCGAATCTGGCGAGCCCGGCGAGTACGCCGATGACCCCGACCAAGACCGATAACAGTCCTGCGACGGCGATGGCCCGACCAGGATCGCCGTGGCTCAGCGGGATCACGGCAGCGGCGATGAGCGGGGCGAGCGACGAGTCGGGGCCCATGACCAAGATGCGCGATGGCCCGACTAGTGCGTAAACGAGCAATGGCACGATCGTTGCGTACAGGCCAGTAATCGGCGGCAACCCCGAGGCTTGCGCGTATGCCATGCCCGCGGGGGCGAGCAGGGCCACGAGCACCGTGCCAGCCGTCAGGTCCTTGACGAGCCACGACCGCTCGTAGGTGCGCGCGACCTCCAGCATCGGGATCCCGCGCCGCCAGCCGCCGACGCGATCGGTGCCTCTCGTTGCGGTCGAACGCGTCGTCGATCGGATCACCAATCACGACGGTACCGGAGCCGCCCGATCCGGACGAGCGGAGCGCGGGCTTCGCGGCGCGGTATGCCTTCAGCGTGGGTTGCGAAGTGATCCAGAAAAAGCCGAGGACAAGATCGCCCTCTGAGGTCTGATACCGCGATGAGCGTCGGGCCGAGTGACCGTACGGCTTCATCTCGACAAGTTGTCAAGCACCCATTTCGCGGGGCGCTCCGGGCAACGTCAACGACGGACGGACGGCACCGCGCCAGCAACGTGGTCGAATGCCCGCAACGATTCGTCCGCTCCTGTTGTTCGGCAACCCCGCTCGAAGAGTCGATCCAGCTCACCGCCGCCGACCAGCGTTTTAGCCAGTTCTTCGATATCGCGATCACCGTCGAAACCCGAGGGATCGCGCTCGAGGTTCGCGCGCCAGCCGAGGCCGTCACAATGCTGCAGTCGCTCTTCGGCCCCCGCAGCGTGAGCACCATGAAGGAGCACGCGACGGTCGTCGGCGTCGGTGCGTCCTCGTCGCCGCTCACCGCGCCCGGGTGTGGGTCGCCTTGTGCATGTCGATCCCGATGATCACTTGCACCACTACCTCTAAGGTCTCGCTGAACGGGGACCGTGGTGGGCACTCTTACTTTGGAGCGCGTTCGCGCTGGATCACGTCTCTCGAGCCACACCACGGCGAGGCTCCGAACGGATGCTCTTCGTTCTCGAGCCAAACCCGGATCCGCGGGCCGGGCAGGCGCACCTGGAGCAACCTCACCGACGCGACGCACGCAGCCTCGCGTCACCCACCAGTTCAAGCGGGCGCATCCTTGCTGCCCCGTGGCTGCGTCGATCAGTCAGGGAAGCAGTACGCTGCGGGGCTTGTCGCCGGTTCCTTTCGGGTACCACACCTGCAGCTGAGGGCCATCGATCACCAGAACCAGGCCCCCGGCTCGGGTGGTTCGGTCGAACCCCGCAACTTGTCTCGAGGGATGGAGGGTAAAGGCCTCAGGGTCGTCCCATCTCTGGCCGGGCACCTCGCGGCCCGTGAGGTCGTCGAGCACCACCCAGCCGGTGGGTTCGAGTATGTCGCCGACGACCTCGGCCCACACCAACGCATAACCGTCTGCGGGGTCAGCGGCCACGAGCCGGAGACCGGGCTGTGTCCAGCGAACCTCGCCGGTGGCCGGGTCCAGACCGACCAACTCGAATCGGTCGCACTCGTCGCCGACGCGGCTCGAGCACACCTGGCCGACAGCGATGTCACCATCGAGGTACCACCCGATGTCATCCGCTCCGGGATGGGTGAGGTTCGCGTCGGTCCAGCGCACCTGACCCAGGGCATCGACGCCGCGCAGCACCCTCGTCGCAAGCTCGTCTTCACAGGCGAAGCCCGGGCGCACACCGACCGCGCTGGCAAGCAACGACGGTTCGCGGCTCCAGCTTCCGTCGTGCCAGCGAGCAACGACTGTGCCCGTGCCGGTGGTTTCGACGGCCCCCGAGACCACGTCGGTGGTGAGGTCGCTGACGATGACATCGCCCGATCTGTAGAGAGATGGCTGCAACCCGCCGCTGCACGGTCCGGGAATCGGGGCCTGCAACAGTTCGGGAGGCACACCCACATCGACGGCGACATCGGCGACGAGGTCGTAGCGCACGACGTGCTCGTACGTCCCGCCGAGAGCGGCAACGTTGTCGACGATCAGGGCGTAGCGGTCCGTGACAGCGGCGATGCCGAGACGGTCGAGGTCGTCGCCGGCGACTCCGACCGACTGCATCGCGGCGGCGAACGTCGATTGCTCCGCGCCGGTGATCAGCGACAGCTGCACGAAGCGGTGGCGGAGGTTCGGCACGTTCTCGATCAGCACCGACAACAACGCGTTCTCCGGTCGATGCTCGGGCGCGGCAACGGCCATCTGAACGTCGTGGTTCCCTTCGAGGCAGTAGCTCCAGCGGATGGTGCCGTCGTGGTTGACGGCGGCGACCGGCAACCGGTCGTCTGCGGTGGACGCAACAGTGGGAGACCTGCTCGCGCTCACAAGCACACCGCCTTCGATACGAGCTGCTCGGAGTCCGATGGGATCGGTGATGCGGTCATGGGAGAATCGAACCGTCAGTGACGGTGCCGGTTCGAGCGGGCCGAAACGGTCGAGTGCAGCCTCGCTGTACGTGCCGAACGCCGCCGGACCGTCACTCGCAGTCAACTCGTTGCAGGCGTCACCGGACGGTACAGAGGTCGACGTCGCTGAGCTGGTCGTGGTCGTGGTCCTGGTCGCAGTGGTCGTGGCGGTTGCCGGAACCGTGGTGGAAGTCGGCGTCGCCGTTGTCACGACCGCCGAAGATGCTGTGGGCGCAGCGGTCCGGCAACTGACCGTTGCCATCATGATGGCGACAACCGCCAGGACGTGGTTCCGTTTCACGATCCGATGAGGGCGGCTCGTGCGGACGCGGCGAGATCGACCTGGTCGAGGTAGCTGGGCACTGCCTCGATCGACGCGTGCAGGCTGTAAAGGTCGAGGCCGTAGAAACCCACACGATCTCTTGCGACGATCGTCTTGTTGTGCGCGCGGAGCCAGCCGCTAACTGCACGACATCGACGTTGCGTCATGTCCATGCCCGGAATCGCCGGAAATCGGAAAGGCATTCCTCGGCGGAGCCGTCGTCGGAAGCCCCGGTCACGTAGCGAAGCAATCTGTTGGCGTCCGGCCAGTCGCCTTCGACTGCGACAGCAACAAAGCCGCGCTCCTCGATGAGTCGTGCGGTGATGCGCGCTATCTCACCGCAAAACTCGTGTGTTACATGTGTCGCCTCGCCGAGCATCACGATCGAGCGATCACCCACGGCGTCGAGCAGATCGTCGTGGTCGTGCGCACCACCGTGCATCGGGATGCACACTCGGTCGATCTGGCTGGTCAGCTCCTGTGTCGACGTCGAGGCCATCACACGCCTTTCTTCCTTCCGACACGAGACTGCGGGCCGGCCGGCAATCCACTTCTCGAACGAGCATGGGCGCGAACGACAACGCCGATCAAGGGCCAAAGGTCAATCATCGAGCGCCGTCGGACCCGACCGTGGCGGCGGTCGACGCACATCCCTGCGGAGATACCCGCCGCGTAGTGACCAAGGCCTCTATTCAATGAGTTCGTTCGGCGGTAGCAAGGAACTAGGGAAACGACGAGAGCAGAGAGGACGATCATGGCTTACACCGAACTTCGCTTCCGTGATGAGGCCCGCACCAAACTGCTCGCTGGCGCGGCGGCGCTCGCAGACGCCGTTCGAAGCACGCTCGGGCCGGAGTCTCGGTCGGTGCTGATCGAGAAGAAGTGGGGAAGCCCGCTGGTGTGTGACGATGGTGTCACCATCGCGAAAGCGGTCAAGCTGAAGGATCCCGTCGAAAATCTCGGTGCACAGCTATTGCGCGACGCGGCGGTTCAGACCAGCGAAAGGGTGGGCGACGGCACCACCACGTCCACGTTGCTCGCCCATGCGATGTTCGCCGAGGGGCTGCGCAACGTCGTCGTCGGCGTGAGCGCGATCGGGATCACCAGAGGTATGGACCGAGGTTGCGAGGCCGCCGTACGGGCGCTGCAGAGCATCTCGCGGCCGGTGAAGGATAAGTCCGACACCGCCCACGTCGCCACGGTGTCCGCCCACAACAACGCCGAGATCGGTGCGCTCGTCGCCGATGCAGTCGACAAAGTGGGCACCGAAGGTGTTGTCGAGGTCGAGGAGGCCCGCAGCACCGAAACCACTCTCGAAGTCGTCGAGGGCATGCAATTCGACAAGGGCTACCTGTCGCCCTACTTCGTCACCGATGCCGAGGCGATGGAAGCCGCCTTGGAGAACCCGCTCGTACTGTTGGTCGATCGCAAGATCACCGCCATGGCCGACGTGCTGCCGGTGCTGGACCAGGTCGCCAAGAGCGGCCGGTCGATCCTTCTGATCGCCGAGAGCGTGGAGGGTGAGGCGTTGGCAACGCTCGTGGTGAACAAGGTCCGGGGATCGCTGGCGGCCGCTGCGGTTAAGGCACCCGGTTTCGGCGATCGACGCCGGGCGATGCTCGATGACATGGCCATCCTTACCGGGGCGAGGGTGATCTCCGATGACCTCGGCATCAAACTCGAAAATGTCACGCTCGAGGACCTCGGCAGCGCTGAACGCGTCGTCATCGACAAGGACACCACCACGATCATCGGCGGCCGGGGCAAACCAGGGGCGGTCGAACAACGGTGCGACGAGATCCGCCGCCAGATCAAAGACACAACCTCGGACTACGACAAGGACAAGCTCGAGGAACGACTCGCCAAGCTGTCCGGCGGCGTTGCAGTGATCCGTGTCGGCGCAGTCTCCGAGGCTGGATTGAAGCGTCTGAAGGAAGCGTTCGATGACGCGATCAACTCGACGAAGGCGGCCGCTGCCGAGGGTATCGTGCCCGGCGGCGGGACAGCGCTCCTGCGCGCGATCGAAGCCGTCGAAGCGGAAGAGCGGTCGTGCGAGGGTGCCGAACGGACCGGCGTTCACGTCGTGCGCACGGCGCTCGAAGTGCCCACCCGCCAGATTGCGCGCAATGCTGGGATCGACGAAGGTCCGGTGGTCGAGAAGGTGCGGGCCGCCACCGGATTCTTCGGATTCGACGCACGCACCAAGACGTTCGGCGACCTCGACGAGCGGGGGATCATCGATCCGACCAAGGTCGTGCGGATTGCACTCGAAAACGCTGTCGGAGTCGCGGGCACTCTTCTGCTCGCGGAAGTGACGCTTGTGGAGATCGAGGAACCGGCCGACCGAACCAGCACACCCGCCGGTTTCGAATAGAGAACCATCATGACAACCCTGACCACAACGTCATTCGACGCCCTGGCTCGCTATACAGCGACGCCATGTGTCTCGATCATCTTGCCGATCGATCGACGACATCCAGACGACCGCAGGGTCCATCTCGAGTTGAAGAGTCTCATCGCCCTGGCGCGAGAGCAGCTCAAGGCGATGGGCACATCCCGCATCGACGATCTTCTCGAACCCACTGAAACGGTGCTGGAGCGAACGGTCATCGCCGAACACTCCGGCGGTCTTGCGTTGTTCCTCGCACCCGACTTCGCTGCAGAGTTCGCGATCGATGCATCTGTACAAGCGCTCGCGACAACGGGTAGCCAGTTCACGATCGGACCGCTGCTGTCGAGCATCGAGGGCGGCCCCACGTGCTATGTGCTGACGGTAGGCGCGGAGAACGTCGCACTGCTTCGCCTCGATCGGACGCGGTGGTCGGTGTGCGAGGTGCCCGACCTGCCCGCTTCGGTGGACGAGGCGCTCTGGTACGAACGTGTCGAACGAATGAGCAGCAGCCATTCGGGCGGTCCTGTGGGCGCAGCGGGCATGTCGATCATCGGTCATGGCAGTGGAGCCCAGGACGAGGATCGCAAGGAACGTCTGGCCCGCTTCTTCCAAAAGGTCGACGATGCAGTCCTGCACTTCCTGCACAGCGATCTCGAGACGCCTCTCGTGGTGGCAGGCACGGCACCCACAGTGGCTCGCTACCAGCACATCACCCGCCACCATCGGCTAGTCGCTGCGGCGGTCGGCAGCCCCGAGGAATTGACGACGAGCGAACTGCATCAGCGAGTCGAGGAGTTGATCGAACCGATCCTGGCCAAGCGTGACGACGTGCTCTTCGAGCGGCTCACCGAACGTCTCGGAACCGGACTGGCCAGCACCGACCTCAACGAACTGATCGGGGCTACGGCACAAGGCCGAGTAGGTGATCTCCTCGTCGCATCCACCACACCGCGTTGGGGCCAGCCAACGCAGCCGGCCGAATACCTCGAACAGTGGGAACCCGGGGCGACTGACTTTGTCAACGACATCATCAGCGAGGCGTGGCGACACGGTGCGCGAATGCACCTGGTTCCGCCCGAGCGACTCCCCGAGGGATCACCCGTCGCCGCCCTGTACCGGTACTGAAAGCACATCCCCCGACCGCGACCTCACCGAGAGGGACGTGACCGAAAGAGACCAGACCGAAGGAGCGTGAAACGAAGTGACCACAACCCGATTCAAGGACCGCCACGACGCGGGACGGCGCCTCGCCGTCGCTCTCGCGCAGTATCGGGACAGCGACCCGATCGTGCTCGGTCTGCCGCGTGGCGGCATGCCTGTCGCAAGTGAGGTCGCCGAGGCTCTGCACGCACCACTCGACGTCCTCGTGGTGCGCAAGCTCGGCGTCCCCTTCCACCGCGAACTGGCAATGGGTGCCATCGGCGAAGGCGGCGCCATCGTCGTGGACGAAGCGATCATGGACCATGCCCGCGTCGGGCAAGGCGATCTGCAACGGATCATCGCCGAGGAACGTGCGG
>JAENVT010000553.1 GCA_016650435.1 Ilumatobacteraceae bacterium | reverse complement strand
CTTGTCGGATTCTTGATCGCCTGTGCTTCGTCGAGAACGATCGTTCGCCAGTTGCTCGCGACCAGCGCGTCGATATCGCGGACCGCCGTCGCGTAAGTCGTGATCACCATGTCGGCCCCGGCGATCTCAGCCTCGAACTCGTCTGCTGTGGCGCGTGATGCGCCGTGGTGCACATCGACGCGCAACCCTGGCGCGAAGCGCGCCGCCTCCGCTGCCCAGTTGCCGACGACGGCCGCCGGAGCGATCACCAATGTCCTGCCATCACCCACCGTGCGGGCCAGGTGGGCGAGCACGGTCGGCGTTTTGCCGAGGCCCATGTCGAGCGCGAGGCATCCACCCAAGCCGGCCGAGTCGAGAAAGCCGATCCAGGCCACCGCTTCTGCCTGGTAGGTACGAAGTGCCCCGTGGAAACCCTCCGGTTTGGTGACCAGCGACATCGACACTTCGCCGGCGCTCTTGACGATGTCGTTCGCCCAGCTGTTGCCGTGAACGACGACACCACCCGCCAGCGACGAACCACCGAGGCCGACGCTCTGTCGCAGGATCTCGGCGCCAGTGAGTTGGGTGACGCCTTCTCGCTCGGCGAGTGCGATCGCCGCCTGTTGCACATCGAACCGATCGACCTCCACCCATCGACCGCGCGACTGCACGAGCGGACGCGCTTGACGAGCCAGCCGTCTGATGTCGTCGGCGGTCAGTTCGACATCGTCGAACAGAACGGACCAAGCGACGTTGCTCAGCTGATGTGCTCCGACAGTCGAGCCCGCTGCTGCTTCGGCAAACAGTCGCAGCGACGGTCGAGCCTTGCGGCGCGAGAGAGCCGGCAGGCGCACATCGAACCCCACCGTGACCAGCGTCGGGCCGGTGACGGTCATGAACTCCCACGCCTCGTCCTGACTGATCGCAACCTGCCCGCGGCGCGACACACCAACGCGGTCGATCGCCGGGAACAATCGGCCAAGCCGCTGCCACTCCGAAACAATCGATCGCCGGCCACCATCGCTGCGGAGCGCGGTGTCGATGGGAACGAACGTGCCCTTCCCCGAAGGCGCCGAGACCGATACGAGCCACACGCCACCAGTAGACGGAGGATCGAGTTGCACGATCAGCTTGGGACGTGCGGAATCGGTAACCGTTCGTGACCATTGCTCGAGCCGTCTCGACATCGTCGTCACCAGACTGATGTTGGCCCGGAACGGCGTGCCATCCATGCGGGCGATCACGGTGTCGTCGAGGTCGATCGGAGACTTTGCGCTGGGCGGTTGTGCCGGCAGATCGGCGCGGCCGATGCTCTCGGCGACGATCGCCTCCACCGCGGCATTGATCACCGAGGATGTCGTCGTGCGCGGATTGCCGCCGTCGACAGCGGCGACCGCACCTGGCATCGCCGCAGCAAGCGTGTTGACAACGGCGGCATCGAGCAGAGCTGGACCCCACCGCACGTTTGCCTCGACGGTGCCACCGTCCGGGCGGTTGGCAACGCGCAGGCTCGGCAGGATCGCGCCACGCGCCGCGAGCCGCACACCCTCGAGAGCTGCACGGCCGAGCCATCGCACACTCGGACCGACTCCGTCGTACATTTGGCCGCCACCAATCGCCACGAGCCAGCCGAGAGCATCCTTCATCGGTATCGCCACCGCTTCGGCCTTGTGACCGCCAGACAATGGCACACCAGCATGCAACTGCCAGCCAACCGACGGTCCGCCGATCGACTCCAGCCGCGTCGCCAGTTCGTCGTTTCCTTCTGCCGGAGAACCTCGGCCCGCCGCCCACACCACCACTTGCCCGGCCGACCACGAGGCCTGCAACTGCACCGGCTCCGGTTCCCACACCTCCGATGAGATCGGCAGGTCTTCGTCGTCTTCGTAGTAGTCGACGTGCGTCGCCGACGGGACGGGTGGCGGCCTCAGCCGTGCCGCAGTCGATCGGAGCCCGTGAAGCGTGTCGGTGAAGTCGGCGACGACCTGGTCTCGTTCTTCGCCGGTCAGATTGCGCACGGATGCGAGGTCGTCTTCGGCGTCGATGATCAGCCGATCGAGCATGCTGAGCGACATCCGTTCGTCGGCGCGCAGAAGTGCAAGCTCGTCGTCCGATCCCCTGCCTTCTGAGATCGACCAGATCGCCGCTTCGAGTTGTTGTGAGTCGAGTATCAAATGTTGGTTCCTGCGCGGGCAGCGCGGTAACGGCATGTAACACAGCGTGCATGCCGCGGTCCAGCGGCATCGTCGCTTCAGGGGGGCCAGTCCTGAACACCCATGCTACCCGAATTGCACTCGGCTCAAGCGCAGGGCAGCCTCAGACTTCGACGGTGCCGATATCGATCGAGTCCTGATCCAGCCGGTCGAACAGCATCTTGCCGTCGAGCGTGCCGATGTAGTTCCAGTTCGTGTCGTATGTGACGACCGCGTCGGACAGGAGGGTCAGCTTGGTTTGCAGGTCCCCGTCGGTTGTCGGCGACTTCACGACCAGCACAACAGTCGAATTCGGGCCGAGGTATGCACCTGGGCACAACACGCATACGTCCGAGGTCGGAAGGCCGGCGTCAGCGGGAAATACGTACGTCACGTTCCACGTCTGTCCGGCGCGGTCGACTGTGTACACGTCCTTGGTCTCCGACGTCACGTTCAGTTGATCGAGATCCAGTGTGGCTCCGCTCGGCTGACCGTCGACTCCGACATAGGGCATGATCGGATCGGCCACGCCGGCTACCGAGACACCGGAACGACCGAGCACCAACGTGCTGTCGCCGATGCCATGCGACACGCGTGCGACCTCGATGTACGAATCGCCAGATCTCGCGTAGGCGACCATCGACGGAAATCCGTCGTCGCCGCTCTCGTTGAGGTAGAACACGTCGTCCGGGCCGACCAAGAAGTACCCGGCGACGAACGACTGCGACCCGATCGTCGGGATGCTTGTCGGATATTGGGCGATGTCCATCCGGGTCGTCCCGTCGATGAAGCGGACGACGCCGGTGACATCGTCGAGTATCGCGATCCGATCGTCGGGAGTCGTCGTCGCGTACGCGGTCGGGAACAGGTCGCCCGGCGGAGCGATCGGGAACGTGGCGATCTGTTCGGGCTCGAGCGTCTCGACCGCTGCCGCGAGATCGACCGTCGCGGAAGTCGGTTGCGGAGTCGGGTACGTCGCCGGTGTGGCGGTCGTCGGCGTTGTGGTCGGTGCGATCGTCGTCGTTGCGATCGTCGTCGTTGCGATCGTCGGCGTTGTCGCCGTCGACTCCGACGTGGCCGCCGGCACCGTGGTCGCTGCATCGCCTGCCGAGGTACCACCGTCGTCATCCCGCAACGTCCCGATGCCGACGATGACCCCGACGATCAGCACGACCGCGATGATCCAAACGACAACGCGCCGAGCTCCGACATCGCGCGCATCAGCGTTCATTCGCTCGCGTCCCCCTCTCGCCCACCATGTTGCCACGACACGCCCGATCCAGCGGACGCCTGCCCGCTGTTTCAGTCCGGCCACATGTGAGTCAATTCGCGCGGCAGACGTACGCGTGGACTCACATGTGAGCTCGACTCAACCCGCTGTGAGCCAGTTCACGCGCCATCGAGTCACATCCGACTCACGCGTGGTTCAGAACGGCAGGTTCAGAATGTGACGAGTTCGAAGGCGACTGCGTGTTCAACACCGAACCGTTTGCCGACGCTCTCGGCATTCGATCGAAGGGACTCGCCGGCATCCTCGCGATCTCCGCCGAGGTTGGTCAGATACAGCTCGTGACAGCGCAGCGACTCGATGCCTCGGTCGAGGTATCCGGTGACGTCAACCGCGTGAGTCGACTGTGGCGAGGCGTTGAACG
>JAENVT010000552.1 GCA_016650435.1 Ilumatobacteraceae bacterium | reverse complement strand
GCCAAGTTCGACGACATGACCGACTGGATGACCGAGATGTGGTACGTCCACGGTCACATCAACTTCGCGCTGGTGTCGGGTGTGAAGTTGAGCGACTTCTATGCCGACGTGATGCACCCCGATGATCCCACCGAGGCCTACCAGATCCTTCAGGGCCACCACACCCGTCCGGTCGATGCCGCACACGGCCTGTGGGCGCTCAGCCGAATCGTGCGCGACAGCCCGTCGATGCACAAACTCTTCGACGAAAGTCATCCGCGTGATCTGGCCAAGAAGCTCAGCGAGACCGACGAGGGGCGGGCGTTCCTCGACCAGTTGAACGCCTACCTGTACGACTTCGGATGGCGCAGCGACGCCGTGTACGACATCGCCGACGTGCCGTGGCGCGAGAACCCGTCGATCCCGCTGGGCAACATTGCCCGCTACATCAACATGCCCGACGAAGACGATCCGATGATCCAGTACGAGCGCGCCGTCAAGCACCGCGAGGATCTCACTGCCAAGATCCGCGCCAAGCTCGCCGCCGACCCGGCGGAGCTGGCCAAGTTCGACGAGTACTACGAGGCCGCTCAGTATGCCGTTCCGCTGACCGAGGATCACGCCTTCTACATCGACCAGATGGGTGTCGTGCTGCTGCGCACCTTCGTATTGGCTGTTGGCGATGCGCTTGTCCGCGACGGCGTCATCGACGACCGCAGCGACGTCTTCTTCCTGCACCGCGACGAGGTCCGCGAGGCGCTGTCGAACGGGGGCGACCAGCGGGCAACGGTCGCCAAGCGCAAGGTGTCGGTCGAGGCCGCGGCCAACGCCTCACCCCCAGGTGCCGTCGGCACGCCGCCTCCACCGCCGCAGCCCGGCGGTTTCGTCGACCCGTTCATGGACGCGATAGTCACCCGTCTGCTGGGCATCAAGCCACCGGCCGAAGGCGAGCAGGATCCCAACGTCATCGACGGCGTCGCCGGGTCGCCCGGCATCTATCGCGGCGTCGCCCGCGTCGTGAAGTCGCTCGACGAGGCGGGGGATCTGGAGGATGGCGAGGTGATGGTCTGCGAGATGACCCTGCCACCGTGGGTGCCGATGTTCTCCATCGCCGGGGCCGTCGTTTCCGACGTCGGGGGAGTGATGAGCCACTGCGCCATCGTCGCCCGCGAGTTCAACATCCCGGCCGTCGTCGGCTCGGTCGACGGCACGACGCGGATCACCTCAGGTCAGACAATCACAGTCGACGGCATCAAGGGTGTCGTCTACCTCGACGGTCGCGAGTTGTAGGAGGTCTCGCCCCGGCGAAGAGCATGTGTCAGGCGTCAGATGTTCTTCGCCGTGCCGAAACTACGGGCGCGCCAGCGGTGCTGCCAGGCCCGACGCGGCTGCCCGTGCAGTCTGATGCGAACGAGCGGCTGATTCTGCTTGGCACTGCCGGTGCCTCGAACCCAAAGGCAACCCGCGCCGGATATTCGAACGCGATCGTCGTTGGTGATGTCGCCTACATCGTCGACTGCGGCGAGGGCGTGCATAGACACGCCTGGCAGTCGGGAATCTCGATGCATCCCGAGCGCAAACCGAAAGGCGGCAGCACGGTGCGCTCGATCTTCTTCACCCATCTGCACAGCGATCACGTGATCGACTACGCCAATCTCCTGTTGGGGTTCTGGCCGACGAACCGAGTCGACGTGTTCGGTCCGGGTGAGGCCGGGCTGCCGATCGCGGTGTACCCGTCGGATCGAGTTGTGCCGCTGTTGTTTCCCGACGCGCCGACTCCGGGGATTCGCGTGCTGACGCAGAAGTTGTTCGAAGCCTTCGCGTACAACATCAACGTGCGCATTGCCGACGAAGCGCGCAGTGATCTCACCGCAAACATCTTCGTGCACGAGATCGGCGTCGCCCACGACGACTATCGACCCGACATCGATCTCCGCGTAGTTGCCAGCGGGGCCTCGACCGCCACAGCGGCGCCGCCGATGGAGCCTGTCGAGATCTATCCACTCGACGACAACGGTGTGCGGGTCACCGCGATCCTCGTGCAGCATGCTCCGGT
>JAENVT010000551.1 GCA_016650435.1 Ilumatobacteraceae bacterium | reverse complement strand
GGTGACGGTCAGCGTGTGACAGCTAGCTCATTCCGAGCGGAGCGCGTCAGCGGTTTCTGGTGTGCCGGCGACACGACCAATCAGCGTCGCGACGCAGCAGATCACGATCGCGCCAACGATGGCCAGCAGAATTGTGGACCACGGAGTTAACGATTCGGGAATGACCCCGAGGTGGGACTCGACCGTTCTCCATCCCCACCGAGCGGCAATGACACCGATCGGTATTCCCACAGCGAGGGCCACGGCCTGGACGAACGCGGCGTGCCAGCCGATCGATGCGGCGACCTGTCCGCCGGTGAAACCGAGCGCCCGCATGGTGGCCAGATCTCGTCGGCGAACGCGTACCGTCGTGATCAGCGCGTGCGCCAGCGCCGCTACGGCAAAGAGGATCAGGACCGGTGCGACAACCCGTAGTTGCGGCTTGACCCGGTCGAGGTTGCGGACATCGGCTGGCGGTCGGGCCAGTCCGACGATGCCGCCAAACTCTGGCCGCAGCTCGGCGACAGTTGCGGCCAGGTCGGCTCCCGGCGCAAGCTGCACCAGCACGTCCTGGGGCACCGTCGTCGGGTCGATCTGGTCGAACAGCTCGTTCGTGATCACCGCGCCCGCCCCGCCGTTGCGCTGATCGGTCCCGTTGTCGTTGACCACAACGCGTCCGACCACCGTGACAGGACCGATCGGGCCAGACAACGAACCTGGACCTGTGCTGGGGCCGGTGGGCGGCAGGAAACTGTCGCCGATGCCAACGCCGAAGACGCTCATCGCCTCGCTGCCGAGAGCGACCTCATTGACTGCCGTTGGCAAACGACCATCGATGACCACCGGAGCAATTGCCGGATCGGTCTGCGGATCCATGGCGACGATCAGCAGTTGGTGGCCTTTGACGTCGACCGTGGTCGAGCGCATCGCGCCCGTGGCGGCGACAGACGCGTGGCGCTCGGCGGTCTGTTGCGCTTTGTGCAGCGACTCGTAGCTCGTGTATGCCCCGACATCAAGATCCCATGTAGCGCCATACCGCTGCGGACTGCTCTCGAGCACGGTGATATTTCGAAGCAGCCCGCCGGCTCCCACTGCCGCGATGATCGCAACGCAGGCACTGAGTATCGCGGCGCGGGTCCCGGTGGTTCGCGCCAGCAATGCACCCGCACGCGCGGTGACCGGCAACGTCCAACGGCTCAGCGTGCCGTGGCGGAGTATCGGCGCCGAGGAGTGCGGCACCGATCGCCACGCGGCAATAGCGGACATGGCAAACACCGCAACGCCTGCCGCAATCGAACCGATCACGATCACTGGTAGGTCCCAGTGAATCCCCGGCTCGACCTCCGCTTGACGTGCCAACCCAATCGGCCCGATGGACGACGCGAGAACGGTGATCACGGCGGCGAGTGCAGCGCAGCCTGCAGCAACCGGCGCCACGCGCACCATGGCCGCCAACGTCGTATGGGTCCGGTCGAAACCCAACGCCTGCAAGGTTGCCCGATCGACGAGTTCACGACGAAGTTGTCGGGCGATTGCTTGGCCGACAAAGGCCGCTCCCGCGAACAGCGTGGTGATGGCGATCACCCAAACGGCCAACGACTGAAGATCGATGACCCGCGTCAATGGGGCGGGATCGGCGGTCGGAGCTGTGCTCATGAAGTGCATGCGATCGCTGAACCGTTGATCAATCACCTGAGCCAGGTCGTCGACACTCGTTCCTGGCGTAGCCCACACTGCGGTGGCAACGTTGTAGACCGCGGCACCTTCGCCGTAGGCCTTCCACCAACCCGGCGGCAGGTAGAGGACGGGATCTCGCTCGGTCAGGCGGGCGATGCCTCTCGTGGACTGGCCCGGCTGAAGGTCGTCCGGAAGCCGCACGACGCCGACGATTCGCGGCGAGCTGCGTGCGCCGTTCGGAACGAAGTTGGCCGATTCCTGCTGCGACAGGCCTGTTCCCGTGATTGTCCCGACACCAAGCGCGTCTCCGAGATCCAGCGATGCACTGCGGAGAAGCTCCTCGTTGACGGCGACCTCGTTGGCGGCACTCGGGTTGGGCAGCCGCCCATCGACGACGATCGGGCGGGCGATCGAGTATTCGGGACCCGCGTCGATCGTCGACAGTGCGAGAGTGCCCTGCCACCCGTTCGGCAGCGACGGATCGGCTACGCCGACCGGACTCAGCGCGATACGAGCGACACCCGCGACGCCGGGCAAACGCGACAAGATACCCGACACCTCGCGCGCATTTTCGTCTGCGAAGCACGCGTCGAAGCCGTCGGTGGCCAAGGACTCCTCGGTGACACCCACAGGGCAGGCCGCTACAGAGACGTCGGCGATGTCGGCGTATTGCAGATACCGCTCATAGGCCGAGGACGTGCGACGCGCCACTTCGACAGCGGTGAGGACGGCGCCGCTGGCGAGACCGGCGAACACGGCGAGGAAGACGGTCGCGCGCCAATTTCCGCGAATGGTCGAGCGCGCCCACAGCAACGGAGCACTGGCGTGGCTCATCACTGAATTGAACCAATCACAGTGAGAACTGACAAACGGGTTGGCTTCCCAACTCGGGGGGTGGTGGCACCATCAACCGTGACTCAGGGTGGCCGAGGGGGACCCGAACGTGCCGACGATCCCGCGGCGACGCGCCCGTCGCGCAATCCCTGAACCGCCTTCGCTCGTATAACTCTGGTGGGGTAACGACGCCCCTTGTCTTGAACGCACCGAGGAGGCACTCTTCATGGAAACTGCCAGCAACATCACGGGTCTCAGAAAGCGCAAGGGGTGGCATGTCGCCAGCGCCGCCATGCTCGTCAGCGCGGTCCTCGGCACATCAGCAGCCCCGGCCCACGCTGATGACGACGGTCATGGTCGAGTGACGGTCACACAAACGAATCTCGTTGCCAATCGCGACGGTTACGGAGCGGCCATCGTCGACGCGGACCTCCTCAACGCTTGGGGCATGTCGAAGTTCCCGACCTCGCCAGTGTGGGTGTCGAACAACCACAGCGACTCTTCGACGTTGTATACCGGTGGCTCGGCCGCCGCGCCGACAGGCGTCAGCAAGATCCCGCTGACGGTCTCGGTGGCCAGCCCCACCGGGCAAGTTGCCAACGCCACCGATGGGTTCAAGCTTCTCAATGGGTCCGCCTCGCGTTTCATCTTCGACACCGAGGACGGGCTGATCTTCGCGTGGAACCAGTCCTCTGGCACGACCGCCGAGCAGGTACAGATGGTCCCCGGCGCGAACTTCAAAGGCTTAGCCCAAGGAACGGTTGACACCGCCACGTTTCTGTATGCCGCTGACTTCGCCAACGGTCGCATCGTTGTCCTCGACGACGCTTGGAACGTGGTCGATTGGTCCGGCGCATTCCACGTCCGGCATCTCCCGGCTGGACTATCGCCGTTCAACGTGCAGGTGCTCCGCGATGCCGCCGGTGCCGAGCATGTTTACGTCGCCTACGCCAAGCTTGATCCGGCGACCGGCGATGAAGTAACGGGCCAAGGTCTCGGCCTCGTCGCCGAGTTCACGACCGACGGCACGTTCGTGCGCCGCTTCGCGAGCAAGTCGATGAATGCCCCATGGGGACTTGCGTATGCTCCGGCGAGTTGGGGACGGGCAGCGGGAGATCTCCTTGTCGGCCAGTTCGGCAACGGTCGGATCGAGATGTTCAACCCGAGGAACGGGAAGCACACCGGCACCGTGCGCGATGACCAGGGTCACAAACTGGCGATCGATGGACTGTGGGCGCTCATGGCCGGCGACGCCACGAGCGGCGGGGTTGACACCGTGTTGTTCACCGCCGGGCCGAACGAGGAAGAAGATGGCCTGTACGGCGTCTTGACGTTCGTCGCGCGGTCCCACCACGAAGACGACGACTGACTAGGACCCACCACGATTCGAAGTTCCCCGAGAGACGGGTTCTCGCAGGTCAACGCGAGAACCCGTCGCTCCAATCTCGAAACGCGCGGCGAACGTACACTCTTCATGTGTCACCCGCGCCGTCCGACGAGTCGCTCCTGGCAGGCCTGGGCGTTGGCGACGCGGCTGCCTGCACCGCGTTCGTCCGTCGGTTCCAGAGCCGTGTCTATGGGCTGGCGCTCGGCTTGGTCGGCGACGCGGGCGCTGCCGAAGACGTCGCCCAGGAAGCGTTCGCGCGAGCCTGGCGCCACGCCCAGATCTACGACGCCCGGCGAGGATCCGTCGCCACGTGGCTCCTGGCCATCACCCGGAACTTGGCGATTGACACCCTCAGGATGCGGCGGCCTCAGCCGGCCGACCCCGAGAGCATCCTTGCCCTGCAACCGTTGCCGATGGGCCCGGCCATCGATGACACGGTCGCCGTCTCTCACGCGGTAGCAGCCCTCGGCACTGTGTTGCGCCGCTTGCCCGATGAACAACGGCGCGCGTTGTTACTGGCCGCGTTCTACGGCTACACGGCCAAAGAGATCAGTGAGGCGGAGGGAGTCCCGCTCGGCACGGCCAAGACTCGTATCCGTTCGGCGATGCTGAAGCTGCGGGCCGAGCGGGCCGGCGCGGAGAGGCCCTCGTGACCGGCGACTGCGCCCGACTGCACGAAGTGGCACCCGAGCTCGCCTTGGGAGTACTCGTCGGTGCCGAACGAGGCCAAGCGCTAGCCCACCTCGCCCTCTGTGCTGAGTGCCGGCAATTCGTCGACGAGATGTCCGAAGTAGCCGACTCGCTTCTGCTCTTGGCAGCCGAGGCGGAAGCACCGCTTGGCTTCGAATCGCGTGTGGTTGCTCGACTGGCAGCCGATCATCCGCGACGACGCCCGTGGCGATGGATCGCCACCGCAGCCGCGGCAGTCGTGCTCGCGGCCGCGGCCACGGGAATCGCCGTGCACCACCACGACGGTCGTGTGGGCGACCTTCATATGCGCACCGCCGCGCTGCGCGCCGCGACCGGCAAGGAAGCGGGGGACGTCTACATCATGGAGGGCCAGCCGGCTTGGGTCATCATGTCGATCTCATCGAAGGGGGCCGGGCGAAGTTACCTGTGCGAGCTCAACTTCCGAGACGGGCGCGTCGTCCGTGCGGGGCAATTCACGGTTTCCGATGCCGAGGGATGGTGGGGGATGGAAGTTGCAGCCGGTGTCGAAGGCCTGCAATCGGTCCGTCTACTGGCCCTCGACGGCACCACGATCGCCTCAGCCGAATTCGACTGAAGTTTCGTCGCCAGGTCATTCGCCGTTGATCGGGGCTCTGCCGTGGGCGAGGGGGGACTTGAACCCCCACAACCTTTCGATTACTAGCACCTGAAGCTAGCGCGTCTGCCATTTCGCCACTCGCCCGAGTAGAGGCCATAACGCTAGCAATGGACACCCTCGCCCCCACCACCTATTCCTT
>JAENVT010000550.1 GCA_016650435.1 Ilumatobacteraceae bacterium | reverse complement strand
GCGAAGTTGAGCGAGTCGAACAGTGAATAGCCGTTCTCGATCGAGATTCGCAGCGCCTTCTCGCGCGTTTGAATGCCTCGGCGGCGTCGACGATGGCTTCGAACTCGGCGACGGTGCCCACGATGATCCCATCGTCGTCACCGACGAGGATGTCGCCGGGCAGTACTTCGATGTCGCCGATCAGCAACGGAACTTGAATTTCCGGGACGGACATTGCTGGCGGAGCCTTCGGCGTGATCCCTCGTGAGTAGAACGGCATGCCCAGCTTCCTCAATGCAGCCGAATCTCGGGACAGGCCGTCGATCACGACGCCCGACATCCCGCGTCTGAATGCCTCTGTCCCGAACAACTCGCCGGAGACTGCCTGATCGAACGCTCCCGCAGAGACAACCAACACGTCGCCGGCGCCGCCGATCTCGAGTGCACCGATGACCGACATCAGGTCACCGTTGGCCACGGCGGTCACCGCCCGGCCGGCCATTCGTACTCCAGGCACCAATGGGCGGATCGCCGGTGGAAGCACATGCAGCGCCTTGTTCGCATCGGACAAGCTCGCTGTGTCGACGTGTCGTAGTCGCTCCAGGAGATCTGAGTTGGGGCCTGAAGCTGCGGATGTTGAGGTCATCGGAGTCCTTCGAACGGCTACATGGTGGCGCTACCACCTGTCACTGTAAGCAGACCTCAGTTACGGTGGCGTCCTCTCGGAGGATGATGACAACTCGATTTGCTACCCGAATGAAACACGTCAAGCCGTCGGCGATTCGCGAGTTGCTGCGCTTCGGCGCCGACCCGTCGATCATCTCCTTCGGCGGCGGCTATCCCGACGCGACGCTCTTCCCACTCGAAGAACTCGAGGCAGTCTTCAGCAGATCGATCCTGGAGCACGGCCACGACACGCTGCAGTACACGGTGTCCAACGGTCCGCCGCACCTGCGCGCGCAGATCGCGGCGCGCATGGCCAACGAGGGTGTCACGTGCACCGCCGACAACATCCTCGTCCTGCAAGGCGGGCAGCAGGGTCTTGACCTTGTTGCCAAACTGCTCGTCGACAAGGGCGACGTGATCATCACGGAAGATCCAACGTTCCTCGGTGGACTCATCGCCTTCAACCCTTGCGAGCCGACTTACGCGTGCGTGGGAATGGATGACGAGGGGATGGATACCGACGCACTCGAAGGCGTGTTGAAGACCAACCCTCTCACCAAGTTCATCTACACCATCCCCGACTTCCAGAACCCGACCGGAGTCACGATGTCACTGCGTCGTCGCCGACACCTCATCGAGTTGGCCAACCGCTACGACGTGATCATCCTCGAGGACAGTCCGTATCGCGAGACCCGCTTCGAGGGAACGTCGTCGCCGACCATCAAGAGTCTCGACACCGAAGGTCGGGTGATCTACCTCGGGAGTTTCTCGAAGATTCTGGCGCCGGGGTTGCGGCTCGGATGGGCTGTTGCGTCGGTCGACATCATCGAGCAACTTGGCCTGTTGAAACTCGCCGCCGACACGCAGTGCAGCACCCTCAACATGGCCGCGGTCTCGATGTACCTCGATAGCTACGACATCGAGAGCCACATCCAATCGATCCGTGAGGTGTACCGGCACAAGAAGGATCTGATGCTCGACACCATCCTGGCCAACTTCCCCGACGAAGTGACGTTCACTGATCCGCAGGGGGGTCTGTTCACATGGCTGACATTTCCTGAAGCCTTCGACACCGAGGTCTTCATGCGCGAGCACGCCTTGCCGGATGCGAAGGTCGCCTACGTGCCAGGCGCGACGTTCTTCCCGGTCAGTGCCGCACCGAACTACGCCCGCGTGAGCTATTCGACCCAAACCGACGAACGCATCGTCGCCGGCATTTCACGACTCGGTGCAGCGCTCAAATCCGTGATGGTCACCTCGTCCGCGTAGGAGCCCTTGGGCGCGATTTCGGCTTTCCCAGGCGTATTTCCGCGCCCACGGATCCAGGTCGCGAGAGGCGTCCCAGATGCAGCATTCTCAACCACGCGTCGAGCGGCGGACAGGCTCCAGCGCTAGCACATAGTCGGCGAGACGGGCTGCGGCCTCGATTGCCTCGTCGATGACCTCGGACTCCGGTGGCGGCCAGACCTCGGAGATGCGGCGCCATCCAGCGCGTCCGATGAATTCTCCTGCCACTGCGTCGTCGCCCAGTTCACGCCGCCACACAGGCTCGACGGCGAGCAATCGCCGCAAAACTTGGTCATTCTGTGGCGCCTTTGGGTACTCGGAGTGGAAGCCGATCTCCAGCTGCACTTCTCCGTCGATGCGGATCAATTGCGATTCGTAGTGCTCGCGGACGTCATCGTCGAACCAGACCTTCAGGCCGCGGCTGTGCACGTAGGTGTTGCGCCGACCTTCGACGCCGGCGACGAAGCCCTCGAATGCATCGCGCACGATCTCGAAGAACCCCGGTTCCACCGCGCCAGAATACGTCGTAGGCCTGGGTCAAAAGATCAGGACGGTCATCGAGCGGGAGATATGGTCGGCGGATGAAAAAGCAGATCGTCAGGACCGAGGACGCGCCCAGCTCGCCGCTGTACAGCCAGGCGGTGAGGGTTGGATCGACGATCCACGTGTCGGGGATGACCGGGCTCGATGCTGCGACCAATCGGATGGCGGGCGCGACTATCCAGGAGCAGACGCGGCAGGCGCTACGCAACTGCACGGCGATCGTCGAGGCGGGTGGAGGCACGCTGGAAGATGTCGTGCAGGTCACGGTGCTGCTCGCGAAGCCGGCTGACTTCGCGGGGATGAACGAGGAGTACGCCAAGGTGTTCGCGGTGGATCCGCCGGCGCGCGCGGTCACGAAGCTTGGGGTCGAGCTGCCGAACGTGCTCGTGTCGATCATGATGACAGCGCACGTCGAGGGCTGATCGAGCGACGGTGGGTCGATAGGCCTATTGCGCGGCAGATCTCGGCGTGGAACTATCACGACGGTCGCGACGAGTATCGGCGCGGCTGGCAGTTGGATGGGACGGTGCGACGGCCGTGTTGACGGAATCGAGTTCACTATTGGCTGACGTGAGTTCGCCTGTCCTCGTCGCGAGTGGCTGCCCATACGCTCACACCGCGCCGGTGGTGCGGCG
>JAENVT010000549.1 GCA_016650435.1 Ilumatobacteraceae bacterium | reverse complement strand
GGTGATCGCGAACAGTACGACCGCGGCAACAGCGTAGAAGGGCTTCGGAGTGCCCTTGGCAAGCGCGCCGATGAGTGCCACAGGGAACGTCGAAGACCCTGCGTCGGCCAACAGGTTGGAGATGATCGTGTTGTCGAGGCAGAGCGTGAACGACAGCAGACCTCCAGCGACCAGTGCCGAAGAAATGAGCGGCAGGGTGATCTGGCGAAACGCCCTACCCGGCGGCGCGCCCAGGTCGCCTGCCGCCTCCTCGAGCGACGTATCGACCCCGGCCAGCCTGGCCCGCACGATCAACGTCACCACCGCCGAAGCGTAGAGCGACTGGCCCATCCACAACCTGATGTAGCCGTACTTGATCGGGCCGATGTCGTTGCGGAATGGACCGCCGACACGCTGCACCCATCCGACGAGCGCTACGGCGTCCATGATCTCGGGCGTCACCAGGATGAGAAATATCATGGCCATGAAGATCTTCGACCATTTGCCTGGATGGCGAGCCAAGGCCACGCCCGACAGGCCGCCCAGCACAACAGAGATGACGGTCGCGCCGAGAGCAGCGATCGCTGAGTTGCGAATCGGGTCGCCGACGTTGATGTCGCGAAAGAGCGTTCGATACCAGTTGGTGCGACTCCCCGCTATCAAGAACGCGCCGAGGAACGTCAAGGGAGGGATCCATCGTGCCGCAACCTTTGCGCCATCACTCTTGCCGCGTCGAGCCAGCCTGGCGGCCCCCAGTCCGATGATGATCAGCACCGCCAGCAACAGCAGCGTGGATCCGACGCGGCCTGGGTTGAACACCCGCTGCCACCATTTGACCGATATGTGTCCCGACCACAGAGTGAGCAACTCACCGCGGTTGAACGAAAAGAGAATGATGAGTGCAATGGGGAGGAACAAGAACACCAACACCAGGATCGACCAGCCGGTCAGGCCGACCCTGAAGATCGAACCGAACCAATCTGGCCGCTTCCCGGGGATCGTCGACATGTTGCGTCGATACATCGAGGCGCGCACCGAACGACTTACAGGGGAGAACAGCTGGGCAACTTTCGGCGCCAACCAAACGATCAACGCTCCGACGGCGAGAACCACGAGCACGCCGAGAATCATCAGCACAGCCATCGCCGACCCGAGTGGCCAGTTCTGGGCGTCGCCGAACTGTGCCGCGATGGTCTTGCCGATCATGTAACCCTTCGCGCCGCCCAGAATGACGGCGGTGACATAGTCGCCACACATCGGGATGAACGTCAGCAGCGATCCGGCGACGATGCCCGGTCCGGCTAGCGGCAATGTCACTCCGACGAACGTCGAGAATCTGCCGGCGCCCAGGTCCTTGCTCGCTTCGCGCATACCGCTCTCGATGCGGTCGAAGGCCACGAACAGAGGGAGGATCATGAACCCCAGGTAGTTGTAGACGATCGCCAGCTGCACCGCACCTCGCGTCTCCAAGATCGAGATCGGTCCATCGATCACGCCCCAGTCCTGCAGCCAACGCGACAGATTGCCGTTGGCCGCCAGAGGAATGCGCCACGCCACGGTGCGAACGAGGAAACTCGTGAAACTCGGGACGATGACGGCTGCCAGCACGATGCCGCGCCACTTCTCGCGAACCTTGAAGGCGATGAAGTACGCCACCGGCAGGCCGATCACCAGGCAGAGCAGCGTCGCTATGAGGGCGATCTGCATCGACGTGAAGAACACGTCGCGGTTGGTCGACTCGAAGAGAACGGCGTGGTAGTTGTCGAGGCTCAGGTTGCCGAGGTCGACAGGCACACGTTTGGTGATGTCCTTCGTCCCGAACGAGAACAGCACGATGAAGGCGATCGGCAGCACGAAGAACGCTGTGTACCAAGCCATCGAGGGGATGGCGAGCAGATACTTCGGCGCTCGCCATCCCCTCTTGCGTGGCGGTGCAACCGTCGCGGCCACGTGGTCAGCCTCCGGCCTTCGCCTTCACCTTGCTGAGGATGTCGACCTTGCGCTGATGGGCCGTATTGAGGATCTCGGTGTGCATCGACTCCACCTGAGCGTCGGTGAAGAAGATCATGTCCGCGTCCACGAGGTCGGGCACGAGCTCCGCGATGAGCTTGTCGATGTCCTTCATCCCGCTGTGGTAGCCGTGGTAGTTGAGGTCCATGATCGAGATCTCGGGCGTGAGCAGCCAGTTGATCCAGGAGTGCGCGGCTTCGGGGTTGGGAGCGCCGGCGACGATGCAGTAGTTGTCCATCCACAGCTCGGTATCGGGAGCACCGAGGCCCCACTTCCAGTCGTCGGGGTTGCCTCCAGCATCCGCGATGCGCACAAAGGTTTGGCGGGCGTCGCCGTTCCATGCCATCGACATCGTGAACGCACCCTCGGCCAGCTTCGAGCTCGGATAGCTCTCGAAGCCCTTGATGTGCTGGGCGAATTCGTCGACCAGGAACGCCTCGCACGCGTCGAGGTCTTCGGCCTTCTCGGTGTTCCAGTCGATGCCGTTTGACCAGAAGTACATGCCGCAGAGGTTGGTCGCAGTGTCGAGAACCGAACAGTTGCCACTGCCGTCGCCCTCGCAAGCCGCGATGAAATCGGCCCATGTCGCTATGTCACCCTTGATCTTCGTGGCGTCCCAGATCCACCCGGTCGAACCCCAGTCCTTGCAGACCGAATATTCGTTGGTCGGATCCCACGCCTGGGCGAGATAGAGCGGATCGATGTTGACGATGTTGGGCAGCAACGACTTGTCGAACTTCTGCAAGAGATCCTTTTGCAGCATCTGTGGGATGTACGGGCCGGTCGGAACGCAGATGTCGAAACCACTCGTGCCGTTGGCGGCCGAGAGCTTCGTGATGAGGTCGTCGTTGCTGGCGTAGTAGTCGACCTTCATCTGCACGCCCAGATCCTTTTCTGCGAGCGCGCCGACGATTTCAGGGTCGTTGTAGTCACCCCAGGTGTACATGGCCAGTGTGCCGCTGGACTTGTTGACTACTTCGCTGTACCCCTCGATCCCGCCAGTGGACGTGGCCGCGGTTCCAGCCGTCGATCCACCCGTGGTTCCAGCAGGCGTGGTACCCGCGGCAGCCGTATTGTCACTGGTGATCTTGTCATCGCCGCACGCCGCCACGATCGCAAGGCCGGCTGCGGCGCCGCCCATCTTGAACAGCGCACGGCGCGATATCGATTGGCGAAAGCTCTCGGGAGCGAGGATGCGGATCGGTTCTGGACGAGCTGGCATTTGGTATCTCCTTGGATGGGGTCTTCGTAAGTTAGATGGCGACTTCGGCGGCGGGCTCGGCCATGACGAGTTCGGCCTGGCGCGCGGAGAAGACGTAGATATCATCGCTGCTCCAAGTCAGCCATGCCTCGTCACCCGTAGCTAGCCGTGGTGCACCCGAACGTGGCGACATCACCAACACATCGCGTGTAGAGGTGCGGATCACGTATTGCAGAGCGTCGCCGAAATGGGCGACGGCGCCAACCGTTCCGGAGAGCACGTTGATGTGGCTGCCGGGATCGGCAGTGTGGATCTTGAAGGTTTCCGGTCGGAGCGCGACGAGCGCATCGTCGCCCTGCGCGACTTGTTCCTCCGGCTTGGTGGCCACGAAAACTGTGCCGTCGTCGGCCACCACACCCTCGTGCCGCACGACGCCGCGCCAGAAGTTGTTTCGGCCGACGAAGCCGGCGACGAAGGCCGACACCGGTCGCTCGTACACCGTCTCGGGATCGCCGAGTTGCTCGATGTGGCCGTCGAGCATGATCGCGATGCGATCGCTCATGCTCATGGCCTCTTCCTGATCGTGCGTCACAAAAATGAACGTGATGCCGAGTTCGGTTTGCAGCAACTTCAGTTCGATCTGCATCTCCTCGCGGAGTTTGCGGTCGAGGGCACCAAGCGGCTCGTCGAGCAACAGCACGCTCGGTCGGTTGACGAGTGCGCGTGCCAAGGCAATTCGCTGCTGTTGACCACCCGACATCTGTCGAGGCCGGCGTTCGGCGAGTTTGGTCATCTTCACCATGTCGAGGGCTTCGGCGACACGCGTGGCGATCTCCGGCTTCGAAACACCCTTCTGGCGCAGGCCGTACGCCACGTTCTCTGCCACCGTCATGTGGGGAAACAACGCGTAGGCCTGGAACACCGTGTTGACGTCGCGCTTGTACGGCGGAATTCCCTGCACGTACTCGCCGCTGATGCGAATGAAACCCTCGTCGGGCTGCTCGAACCCGGCAAGCATCCGCAGCGTCGTGGTCTTCCCGCAGCCCGACGGGCCGAGCAGCGACAGGAACTCACCAGGCTCGACCGACAGGTTCAGGCGATCGACGGCCACCATCGTGCCGAACCGCTTCGTGACGTCGGTCAATTCGACAGCACCACGGTCCGAGCCCCCACCCCTGGGTGGCACCGACATTTCAGTCACAATTGATTCCCCCATACCTGTTGGACGCACACCATATTCCCTGCGAGCCCATGCGGCGAACACCGACGCAGCGACGAGCAATCGGTCGCCTCGAAATGCCCTGCCACTCGCACACCGTTGCACGCGGGAGGCGGTGAGATCAAGGAAAGCGTATGTTTCGACCGTGCGCGCCACGGATTCCCTTGCGCGAGACCGTCGCAGACACCAGTATCCGTAGACATGGACCGTTCCGGCACACAGCTCGACGACACCGATCGGGCGATCATCGTGCAACTCCAAGCCGACGGCCGGATCCCGTACACGCGCCTCGGTGCCGCCGTTGGGCTGTCGGAAGCCGCGGTGCGCCAGCGAGTGCAGCGAATGACCGATGCAGGCGTCGTGCAGGTGGTCGCCGTCACCAACCCGCTGTCGCTCGGTCTCCGTCGCATGGCGATGATCGGGGTGCACACCGTCGGGCCGACCGACGACCTCGCCAAGACCCTGCAGGCAATGGACGACATCGACTACCTGGTCGTCACCGCCGGATCCTTCGATTTCATGTGCGAGGTCGTGGTCGAAGACGACGGCACGTTGCTGGACCTGACCAACCGCATCCGCTCAGTTCCCGGCGTGGTCTCGACCGAGACCTTCATCTATCTCGACCTGGTGAAGCAAACCTTCACCTGGGGTGCGCACTAACCCCGCGTGGAGTGTTTCGAGGCGGCGGTTTCAAGTGGTCGTTGCAAATAGGTCGGTTGGGCTGGTGTTGGTGTCCAGCTGTCCGGGAGGTTTGTGGTGGTCGATGAGGTGTGTCGTGTTTCGGGTTCGAAGATGTCGCAGGGTGAG
>JAENVT010000548.1 GCA_016650435.1 Ilumatobacteraceae bacterium | reverse complement strand
TGTTCGCCGGCGTCACCGTCACCGATCCCGTCACACAAGTCGAGCGGCAGGTGGTCAACGGAGATCTGTTCGGCGAGCGTGGCCTCAACATCGGATTCGGCAACGGCAAGGCGAGCGCGTGGGAGGTCGACACTCGAGACGGCGTCGGAGCATCCTCTATACCGCTTGCTTGCGCCACGGAAGACAGCGTCATCCGAGCGTCGTCTTTGCCCGACGGGATCGTGGTGCTCGCCACCGGCGAATCCGATGCCGGCGGTGCCGGTGCAGAGATGACGTTCTACGAGCACAGCGGCGGGGGCATTGTCTTTTCCGTCGGTTCGCTGACCTTCGGCGGGAGCCTGGTGGTCGATTCGACGATCCAGCAACTGATGCGCAACGTCTTGACACGCGCCGGAGTCGTCTAAACCTCGCATTCGGGCCCTATGGCCCGGTTGTTGTCCAAATGATGGGGATAGAGGGGAGTCATGTCTTTGGAGCAGATGCGCGCAACCGAGCCGAACGAACGGCGCGCATACATCTTCGGAGGAGACCGATGTACGGCTTGATCAACCAGGGTATGCACGACCTGGCAGTCCAAATCGGAGGTGAGCAACTGTGGCGCGAGATCAAATCGAGTGCCGACGTCGGTCTCGAGGCATTCGTTGGGATGGATACGTACCCCGATGACATCACCTATCGCCTCGTCGAAGCCACCAGTACCGCGATGGGCATTTCGCCTGCCGAGGTCTTGCACGCCTTCGGCAAACACTGGATCCTGTACACCGCGCGTCGCGGATACGGTGCGATTTTCGACACGATGGGGCGCAGCCTGCCTGCATTTCTGGCCAACCTCGACACGATGCACGCCAGGTTGAGCCTCAGCATGCCGGAGATGAGGCCACCGTCGTTCGTGTGCGAGCAGCTCGACGATGATCGGATCCGCCTCGAGTACTGGTCCGAGCGCGCCGGGCTGGTACCGATGGTCGTCGGTCTGCTCGAGGGTCTCGGCGAGATGTACGGCGTGACAGTCTCCGTGGAGCAAACGGTCGATCGTGTAGAGGGTGCAGACCACGACGAGTTCATGATCGCCTGTGCGGCACGCACACCGGCAGATTCCGACAATCCGCACGCCGTGGTTGTCTCGGATGGATGACCAGCGGTTCTCCCTCAGCCCGGCGATGCTCGACGTCGCATTTCCCTTTCACCTTGCGCTCGACCGAAATCTGCATATCACCCAGGCGGGCAGTTCGATCCAACGGTTGCATCGCGAAGCGATGGTGGGCACAGCGTTCTCAGCGCTGTTCGAGGTGGCTACGCCGAAGATCGGAACAAGTTTCGAGGCGTTCGCAGGTCGACCCCGGTCACTCTTCTTGTTGCGGTCGCTCACTCGGCCAGGTCTACTGCTTCGCGGTCAAGTGCTGCACGACCCCATGGCAGATTGCTTGTTCTTCGTTGGTTCCCCATGGCTCACACAGACGTCGGCATTCGCCTCGTTGGGGCTGACATTGACCGACTTCGCGGCCTCGGACGCCGTGGTCGACTATGTGCTCCTCCTTCAGAACCAGTCATCGTCGTTGACGGAGGCAAGAGATTTGGCCGAGCGTCTGCATCGTACGGCTCAGCAGTTGACCCATCAGGCATTCCACGACCCGCTGACGGGCCTACCCAACCGGGCGATGCTCCTCGATCACTTGCGACGAAGCCTTGAACCATCCGTAGGCAACGCCCGACACATCACGGTTCTCATGCTCGATCTCGACGGCTTCAAAGCGGTCAACGACAGCTACGGCCATCCCGCCGGCGATGCCGTGCTGGCGATCATCGGGAACCGTCTGCGTAGCGTGTCGCGCGAGGGTGACATCGTTGCTCGCTTCGGCGGAGACGAGTTTGCCTTGGTGCTCGAGCCGAGCGGGTCTCGATCGGATCTCGGCGCATCGACGGCTGACGATGTAGCAAAGCGGGTCCTCAGAGTGCTCGCTGAGCCGATCCCGCTGCCTTCTTGCCCGGCAATCACGGTGCCGATCTCGGCGAGCATCGGCATCGCCCACGCCCACGGCACCGAGACTGCCGAGGACATCCTCCGCAACGCCGACCTGGCGATGTACTCGGCCAAGGCGCACGGCAAATCGCGCTACGAACACTTCGCGCCCGCTATGCATGTCAGATCTGTCGGGCGACTGGATCTTGCCAACCAGCTGCGTCAAGCCCTCGATCGCGACGAGTTCCGATTGATGTTCCAGCCGGTACTTCGTTTGGAAGGCGATCGCTTCGCGGGTGCCGAGGCACTGCTTCGTTGGCAGCATCCGACGCGGGGCCTGCTGCTTCCCGATTCATTCCTGGCCATGGCCGAAGAAACCGGGCTCATCGTGTCGATCGGCGCATGGGTCCTCGACCAGGCCTGTCGGGAGCTGCGTCGTTGGCAGGACGCGCACACTGGTCCGCTGCCGTTGGGAGTGGCGGTGAATTTGTCGGGACGCCAGCTCGAGCCCGACTTCGTCGGAGTCGTCGCAGAGTCTCTTCGGCGACATCGCCTCGACCCCGACAGCCTGACTCTGGAGATCACCGAGGGTCTGATCACGGGAGAGGGAACGACGGTGCACGAGACGTTGCGAGCCCTCAAGACCCTCGGGGTCTGGCTCTCCATCGACGACTTCGGCACGGGGCACTCGTCGTTGGGGCGTCTTCGGGACTACGAGTTCGACGAGTTGAAGATCGACAGAAGCTTCGTAGGTGACCTCGATACCGGCGACCCAACACTTGTCGCCACACAGATCGCGATGGCTCACGGACTCGGACTCGGAGTGGTCGCCGAAGGCGTCGAGACGCAAGCGCAACTTGACTATCTGAGGAACGCAGGCTGCGGGCAGGTGCAGGGGTACCTCATCGCCCGCCCCCTCCCAGCGCTCGACATCCGCGCCCTGCTATCCGGCCTTGCCGAATGGAAGCCACAAGTCGACGTCGACCCCCGCACACCCCACCTCGTCTGACACACCGACTGGCGGCGAGTGGCTCAACGGCGGCGATGGCGGCCTCGTGGCTTACCAACACCAATGAACTCCAATCAGTTTGCGTCGGCGAGGTTGGCCCGGCAGGCTTGTGAGACATGGATTGGCCGACGTGGGACCAGGCTGCGGTGGTGGCGGCGCTTTGCGGGCTGGCGATGGTCATCTTGCGGCGATCGCGACCGACGCGCCTTCGAGCCGTGGCGATGTCGGCCGCGCAGGAGCTGACATTGATGGCTTCGCTCTACTCGGTGTGGCGCCTGGCGCGAGTGTTGCCGCTGGCCCAACCGGCAGGCGCGATCAACCGCGCCCGCCAGATCGACCGACTGCAACACAC
>JAENVT010000547.1 GCA_016650435.1 Ilumatobacteraceae bacterium | reverse complement strand
GGCGGTCGACGACGCCCGACTTCCGGACGATCCACGTCTGCGGTCCACGTTGAAGGCTTACTTTCTCTGGGCGACGCACCGCATGGCTACGTACCCCGACTCTGCTGACGATGTCCCCTTGGGCCTCCCGCTCGGGCGGTGGTCCTGGGACGGCCCTCTGGACTACTGAGGCAACGCCTTACCTACGGCAACCATCGAGCGGCAGTTCTTGTCGGGCACCTCAAGTCGTTGGCAGGTCTAGGAGTAGCCGGGTGAGCGCCGAAAGAACGAGCATCGTGACCCACACACTGAGAGTCCGCGACCTCGACGTCACCACCCAAGTACTACGCCGAGCGACGAGGATCGGTTCCCAACCTCAAACGATCGGGGTATTTCGTCGAGGTAGCGGCGAAGGGACAGCAGCTTGCACACCCCAGTGTCGGCTATTGGCGCTTGAGGATGCGGGTTGACGCGGTGCCGAGATCGAAGCAGATATGGCGCGGCGCGATCGCGGTCTGCGGGTCGAAGTCCGTTGTTCGGCGGGAGCTACGTGGACAACTCACCGGGCCGGTTGAAGCGGTAGAAGAACGGCCCCAAGTCACCGTTCTCCAGCACTCGCGTGAGAGCGATGAGGCTCTCTAGCAGTGGGGCCTGGCCCAAGTCGCCTAGATGGATGGGATCGAATCCGGCGTCGCGGATCAACTGCTCCGTGGTGTCGCGAGCGTCTGGGTCCGAGGCGAACATCGTGCCGGGCGGCACCGTTTCCGCATCGACCTTGCTGTAGAGCACCGCGAAGATCGTGTTGAACGCCTTCGCCGTCGGGCCCCCGGTAAACGACTTGACCTGTGCCGCCACCGAATCAAACCCGGCGGGGCGCTCGCCGAACTTGTTCGTCGCATCGATGGTGATCTGACCACTCAGGCCGTTCACCCTTGCTAACCCGTCGGCGATCGCGTCTCCGGGAATCGCGATAACCACGACATCGGCCCCCGTAGCGTCACCACCGTCCCGGCCGAAGGCTGTCACGTCATGGCCAGCGGCCGTCCATCGCTGCGCCAACCCGCCGCCAACGCGTCCGCGTCCGACCACCGTGATCTGCATGTCTCGGCCCTCTCGATCGTCAGCGCCGGCGAAGCCTACGACGCCTCACAGAACTGGTATTCGCCGATACCGCCACAGGCGCACATTGCCGCTCTGGAGCGATCTCGCCACGGCACCCCAGTGCTCGTAAACATCTCCTGAGGGGTGGTCGCCCAGATCAGCAGACCCGTGGCCCGAGAGTCTTCAGCGCTGATGGTTTGACCGCGCGCCTGTACGCGGACTGACGAACAACCGGCGCAAGCCGATCGCGGGAAGGACGCCGACAAGTCCGTTCAACGCGCCGAGCAACCCACCTGCAAATGCGCTCGATGGATCAATGAGGACCATGACGACGGCCCAGCCGACGGCAACCACGGGCACCGCCCACCACCGAATCCACAGACCGATTACGAAACCGGCGAGGATCGCTGTGGGAATCACGTGGCCAGTGTCGCATAGGCCGTGCCGATTGCCAGCACGCGCCCTGGTCGGTGATCGACCGCTCTGCTGGTCACAACCCAGGTTGCCCTGATCTCAAACAACAATCACGCCCGCCCTGGAGCTCTCCGCGCGCGCCTCGGGCGCGCACGCACAACCGCACCCGAGCGCTCGGCAATGTACCCAGAGCGCGTGAGCCGAGCGGGCAGAGAAGGCAGATCTGTACTCGCGATTCGTACTGTGAGTCCTCCGGTTGTTCGCGGTCGCGACCCGTCTCAACGGCGGTCATGAGGCTAGATCGCAGGAGTTTCCGCCGGAAAGCTTCTCGTCAAGGCCGGGGGTGTAATTGGTCGATAGGCAGTGCATGTTGTGTTCTGGTGGGGTCGGATGGCGGATTGTCCGGCCTCGAAGACGCGAAGGCGACTACCGCGGATGCTGAACGGCGCCGATCTGACCGCGGCGGTGGGCGAGGCGATCGACCCGATGCGCTTGATGCAGCGGGTCACCGATCGGACCTTGGAGCTGATTGCTGCCGCCAACGGGGTGATGATCGGACTGGCGGATGATCACGGCGTCACCTATGTGTGCGGTGCGGGCCATCAGATCTCCCATCTCGGCACCAGAGTTGAGCTCGACTCGAGCCTGAGCGGGCTCGCGGTCCGGACCGGCGAGATACAGCGGTCCGATGACACCGAAGCTGATCCTCGCGTGGACGCGGCTGCGTGTCGACAACTTTCAGTTGCGTCGTTGGTGTGTATTCCCTTGTCCCGGTTAAACCAGACGCTCGGAGTCCTCGCGGTCAACGCCACGCAGGCGAACGCGTTCACCGATGACGACGTTGCCACCCTGACCCAGTTAGCTGACTTCGTGAGCGTCGCCATCGGCTCGGCATGTGACCTGTCGCGGGTGAGCACCCAGCTCCTCGAATTGAGCCAACCGTCCGACACGTCGTCGGCGAACGCGTCAGCTGGCAGCGCGAGCCGATACATCGCAAGTGTCCTCAGTCCGGACACTGTCACCCGCATTGATTCGCGTCAGCGCATCCAACGGGTGCTCGACGATCCCGCAGTCCTCTCGATGGTGTTCCAGCCGATTGTCGATCTGGTCACCGACGAGGTCGCGGCGGTCGAGGCACTGGCCCGCTTCGATGTTTCGCCGTATCGCTCGCCAGACCTGTGGTTCAACGAAGCCCACCAAATTGATCTTGGCGTCGAACTTGAACTGCTCGCCATCAGGCGCGCTCTGGCGCAGCTACCGATGCTGCCCCATAACGTCGACCTCACGATCAACGCCGGACCCCAATCCGTCTTGTGCGACCAATTCCTCGACACGTTCGTCGATGCCCCCCCGCGACGCGTCATTCTTGAGCTCACCGAGCACGCCCTCGTCGACGACTACCCCCAGCTCGTCGCCGTACTACGCGCGCTGCGGCAAAAGGGAACACGCATCTCCATTGATGACACCGGCTCCGGCTATTCGAGCCTCGCCCACATCCTCAAACTGGCGCCCGACTTCATCAAGCTCGACCGCGAACTCGTCAGCGGCATCGATCT
>JAENVT010000546.1 GCA_016650435.1 Ilumatobacteraceae bacterium | reverse complement strand
GTCCAGGTGATGTCAGGCGGCGGCGAGGGGCGCTGTCGCGAGGACTGGCGTCTTCGAATGAGTCTGCTTGGCGATGTACATCGCCGCGTCAGCCGCGGCGAGCAGATCGGGCGCCGCACTCGTCATCGTCCATGCCACCCCGATGCTGGCAGCAACCGGTATCGCGAACCCATTGATGGTCGCCGGTCCCTGCATGTGCTCGGAGACCCGGCAGGCGAAGACAAGGGCTGCGCTCGCCGAGTGCAGGCCCGTCGAAATGACGACGAACTCGTCGCCGCCGAGACGGCCGACCAGATCACCACTGCGTAGCGCGCCGCGCAATCGGCTGGCGACCACCTCCAGGACGGCGTCGCCGACAGCATGTCCGCGCGTGTCGTTGATGCTCTTGAAGGCGTCGAGATCGATGAAGAGCACGCCGATTCCGCCGGTCCGATCGACGTTCGACAGGGCGAACTCCAATGCGGCCAGTGTGCCGGCGCGATTGAGGCAGCCCGTCAGTGCGTCGGTCTTCGCACGTCCCTCGAGTGCCTCGCGGAGTCGAACGGCTTCGGAGACGTCGGCGATGCACACCACCCCGCCGGTGATCTCTCCGCTGCCCCCGACAGCGGCGCGGATCGTCCACTCGAGGTGCCGCACGGTTCCGAATGCGTCGATGTGGTCGACGACGAGCCGAGACGCCATACCGTCACGCATCAGAGCATTGAACGCGGCTGCCAGGTCGACGTCCTCGACGTCACCCCGCACCGCCTTGCCGAGCATTTCATGGGGATCGAGCGGGGCAAGAAGCTCGGTCAAGCGCCCGTTGGCGTGCTCGATGCGGCCGAAGGCGTCGAACTTGGCGACGCCGACGGGCAACGTCTCGGTCAGCAGGCCGATGAGCTCGCGCTCGGCGACCAACGCCTCGGTGGCGGCGACTTCGGTAGAGATGTCGTGCATCTCGACGCGCACGACGCCAGTGCCGTCACTCTCGACGTCGTTCGTGATGGTGGTCTCGGTCCACAATGACGTTCCGTCCGTCCTGGCGAGGCGACATCGCCACCGCAGGGCCACGCCTCGATGCGCCTTCGCGGCCAACCAGTTGACGACCGCCATCTCGCGATCGTCAGTGTGGAGAAGATCGACCACCGACGTCCCCACGATCGACGCGCTCGGCGCGCCGAGCAGGATCAATGTCGAGGCGGATGCGCTCGTGATCAAACCAAACCCGTCGGCTAACACAACGCCGATGCGGGAGGTGGCCTCGATCGCCGTCGGCTGAGCGGTTCCGGCGATGGTCTGACCGGCGCTTGGCACGATGATTGCGACCGTCCTGAGTTCGGTGTCACAGATCTCGATCAGGTGCAAGTCGGCCGACTGGCCATCGCGCAGCCGGAGCCTCCGGGTCGCGGATCCGCGAAGGCCGGCCTCCCGTGCCGTGTCGCCAAGCAACCCGACGTCCGAAATCGCCACGAACTCGACGAGAGCGCTGCCCTTCAGGACGCCGTGACCATCGACCGCGATACCGACCTTCGAGAGGACTTGCCCGGCATCGCCGATGTTTCCGGCCGGGTCGCACAATCCGACGGCGGACGCCGGGTTTGTGACCAGCAGGTCCGCGAGCATCGCGAGCCGGTCCGCGATCGCGACGGCGAAGCCTTGGGTATCGGCGGTCGCCATACTGATACATCGGCATTTGTGGGCCGCGACTTGACGATCCCGCGTCGTCCGCGGACCGAATAAGGTCATGACAGAGCGATGGACGACACACTGTACGGCGCACGCAATCAGCGGGGGGAATGGTCGCCGAGCCGTCGCGTCGAGTACCCGCCGCTGATCGTGTGGCCCCCGCGCCCGGCCGCGCTGCTGCGTTGGCTGTTCGGTTACCCGGGGTATGTGTTGCCGTTCAACCTGCTGTACGCGCTCGTCGCGATCGCCGCGTGGCTCGTGGCCACGCCCTCGCGGGCCACGATGTCGTCGTTCGGCGTCGGATGGATGGCCGCGGTGCTCGTCCGCAACGCCGTCGTGCTCATCGCCTGGTACGGAGTGTTTCATCTGCGGCTGTATGTGCGTCACGCGCAGGACACGCGCTTCAAGTACAACGCCAAGTGGCCGTCGTCGAGCGACAGGTTCACGTTCGGCAGCCAGACCAAGGACAATGTGTTCTGGACCCTCGCGTCCGGTTTGCCGATCTGGACCGCATGGGAGGTGCTGACGCTGTGGTTGTTCGCCAGCGGCCGCATCCCATGGCTTGAATGGGCCGCCCATCCCGTGTGGTTCGTCGCCTTGATGTTGTTGATTCCGCTGTACCGCGAGTTGCACTTCTATGCGGTACACAGGTTGATCCATTGGCCGCCGCTCTACAAGACGATTCACAGCCTCCACCATCGCAACACCAACCCGGGCCCATGGTCGGGGCTGTCGATGCATCCCCTCGAGCACGTGCTGTACTTCAGCGCGGTCGTGCTCCACTGGGTGGTGCCGTCGCACCCGATCCACGCGATGTACACGCTCTTCCACCTTGCCATGGCGCCGGTGCCGGGCCACTCGGGGTTCGAGCGCCTCGAGCTCGGCGACGGCTCGATTGACACCAACGGCTACGCGCACTACCTCCACCACAAGTACTTCGAGGTCAACTATGCGGACGGCGCGTTTCCGCTCGACAAGTGGTTCGGCTCGTTCCACGACGGCTCACCCGAAGCTGAAGCGGCGATGAAGCGCCGACGCGTCGCGCGTGCAACTCAGTAGCCGGGCGGAGGGTCGAAGCTGTACCACTCGCGCTCGAGGATCTGCGCGAAGCGGATCGTCGTGCGGTCTTCCAGATACGGTCCGATTGCTTGCAGCCCGAGCGGAAGGCCAGCCGAGTTGAGTCCGGCGGGGAAGGCGGTCGCTGGTTGGCCGGTGAAGATCGCCCACATCGGATAGGCGATGTTGAGTAGGTAGGAAACCTCGCGGTCGTCGAGGCGCAGCATTCGTTCCGGCTGCGGGTCCGTCTGATGTTTGAACGCGGCGTCCAACGCTGTCGGGCAGACGAGCACATCCCACTCGTTAAAGAACGCCCGCCACGCGGCCCGCGCTTCTTCGCGCCGGCTCAGCAACATGATGTAATCCATCGCGTCGATGGTGAGGCCCTTGGCCATCGCGGCCAGGAAGTCTTGGTTGCTAGCGTCGGTGTCGCTGGCCATTTTCTCCCGAGCCTCGCGACTTTCGCCGAGTGATGTGATGACGGAGAGCAGCGTCAGGTAATCGGTGAGGTAGGTGCTGCGGTCGACATCGGGCATCGCCTCGCCGACCGTCGCTCCTGCCTTGTCAAGGAACACGGCAAGCTCGTCAACCTTCGCCTGCATTTCTGCCGAGGGTTGAACAAGATCGAGCGTCGGCATGATCGCGATACGGAGATCCGACAGTTGCTGGCCTCGCGCCGGTGGCAGATCCAGGCGCCAGCCGGCATCCTCACCGACGCCGGGACCGGCGACGACGTCGAACAACAGCTCCATGTCGACCGCGCTGCGCGCCAGCGGTCCCTGCACGCCCATCACGACCGCCGGGTTCTCGACGTCTCCGAACGGGAACGAGCCAGCGCGAGGAACGGCTGACTCCGATGGGCGGTGCCCATACAGACCGCAGTACGCGGCCGGAACGCGGATCGATCCGCCGATATCGCTGCCGATCTCCAACGGTGTCATGCCGGCGGCAAGCGCTGCCGCACCGCCCCCGGTGCTGC
This sequence comes from Ilumatobacteraceae bacterium, assembly GCA_016650435.1. The sequence continues at coordinate 549 of JAENVT010000546.1, read as the reverse complement.
CGCCCGGCGTGCGCTCGACATCCCATGGATTGTTCGTGCGTCCGTATACCGGGCTGTCGGCCTGCCAGTCACCGAGTGCGACCGGGATGTTGGTCTTGCCGAGAAGACATGCGCCGGCGGCGAACACGCTCCGAGCGATCGGACCGTCGCTCGCAGGGCGGTAGTCCTTCAGCGGCTGGATGCCGGCCGACTGAGGAAGACCTGCGACCTGAGTCGACTCCTTCAACGTCATCGGCACGCCAAGAAGCGGCGCTCGCTCACCGCCGGAACGTGCCCGATCAGCTCGTTCTGCCGCCTGGCGAGCCCGATCGAACGTGCGCACCGGTATCGCATTGAGCTGGCCATCGCGCTCCTCGATCCGTCGCACATGCAGTTCGACGAGTTCGACCGAGCTGATCGTCTTGTTGTCCAGCGCTGTCAGCATCTCTGTAGCTGTGCTGTACGGCCCAATTTCAGTGCTCATTGTGGACCTCCCAAACCTCGCTGCGCGACTGTAGCGACGGACAGGGCAAAATTGATCACGTGAGCACACCGGCCGACGATCTGCTC
>JAENVT010000545.1 GCA_016650435.1 Ilumatobacteraceae bacterium | reverse complement strand
GCCGCCGATGCGCACGCCCGCATTCTCGAGCGGCGTGTCGAAGGCAAGATCCTTCTCGACTGTCATGCGTAGAAGCGGGCTCGGATCAGCGGCTCGTAGGTACTAGAGACGTGGCCATGGCCAAACCCAAGCGCCGTCTGGTTGGAACGATCTGCAAAGTCTCCCTCACTCCCTCGCATGCACAACCGTTCGGAGCCCAAATTGGGCCGTATTGCCCACGTGGACACACTATTTTCACCCGGGCAACGTCTCAGTTGTGGTCAGGCGATGCATTCAACCGTTCGTAGCCACGCTGCACGTCGATGATGTGATGCATCGGGTCGTGGAGGAAGTACCGGCCGAACGAATCAACGGTGAATGATGATCCGTCACTTCGCAATCCGGGACGCAGCCATTGATCGGTCTGCACGGTGTCGTACAGGTCGGCGAGCTCGGTTCCTGCTGTCAATATTTCGCCGGCGACGACCAACGGATCTTGTAAGTCGTAACGCTCGGCGACTGCCGTTTCGTCCTGGTCCCAGTTCTCGAACTTCGGGTCGTCCTCCTGCAACATTCGATGCACTCGGTACACGCCGAGGCGGAACACGTCGCGCACGTGACAGCCGTACTCCAATGCCGACCAGCACCCCTGCTCCGGCCGGACACGAGCGAGCGGATGACCCAGCAATACCGGCCACGGTTCGGCGGCGCCGCGGGACAGTCGGGCGATGTCCTCGGGTGGGAAGGAGCGGGTGTCGAATCTGCATTCCTCGCACTTCCGCTCAAGTACCCAGGTCCAACTCTTCGTCTCCGATTCGATCGTCACGTCCCCAACGTATAAGAACCGACAGGTGCTCGGCGGCGTCGATCGCTGCCTGCATCGATCTCACAGCTCGTGCTCGGCGAGCTCGCGGAACTCGTCAGGTACGGAGGTGTACTTCGACAACACGACGCCCGCGTATCCGACAGCGGCGCGACCGAAGCGGCGACGGACAGCATCGATGGAATGATCCACGGCCCATCGCGCCGCGCCGATGCGCGAGCCAGGGCGGTCGGGTTCGTCGGGCTGCAACGGCAACTCGAGTTGCAGCACCGGCTGGTCGACCAGGTTCGAAACCGAGATGGCCAGCAGCGAGATCTGATACTCGTCGGGATGATCGGCGAGCGCCCGGTAGACGAGGCGCTCGGCGATCTCAGTGAGGGTCAGCGTCGCCGACACCGAGTGCGAGCCGGTGTGCGACCGGGTGACGGCGCGCATGCTTGCGAAGCGGACTCTGACGGTGACCGTGCGTCCGGCGCGTTGTTTGGCGCGCAAGCGCCCGGCGACCCGGTCGGCGAGGTGCCCGAGCACCGAGCGAATGAGTTCGGGCGAAACGTCACGACGACCAAACGCCGACTGCGCGCCAACGGATCCGGCGCGACCTTGCGGCTTGACCCGGCGCCGGTCGTCGTTGGCCGCAAGCGCGCCGACCTTGGCCCCAAGCGCTCGACCGAGCAGCGACTGCAGAGCACCTTCCGGCGAGGCCGCCAATTGGCCGATGCGGTAGATGCCGCGTTCGGCGAGACGCTGTCGCGTGACGGGCCCGATTCCCCAGACGAGCCCGACCGGCAGCGGGTCGAGGAAGGCTCGTTCACTGGCCGGATGCACCACGACCAAGCCGTCGGGCTTGGCCACCTGCGACGCAATCTTGGCGAGGTGTTTGGTGCGCGCCGCGCCGACCGAGATGGGTAGCCCGACCTCGGCGCGCACGCGCTGCCGGATCCGGTCGCCGATGATCTCTGCAGGACCGAACAGATGAACCGATCCTGTGACGTCGAGGAATGCCTCGTCGATGGAGATGCGCTGCACGAGCGGCGTGAAGTCGCCGAGTACTGCCATGACGTGATCGGCGAGGCGTTGATACTCGGAGAAATGCCCCTGCACGAATTGCAGGTCTGGGCACAGGCGCTTGGCCCGCCATCCCGACATTCCACCTTGCACCCCGAACCGCTTCGCTTCGTACGACGCTGCCAAAACCACGCCACCCCCGACTGCGATCGGACGTCCACGCAGCTCAGGGTGCAACAGCTGCTCGACCGATGCGTAGAAGGCATCGAGGTCGGCGTGAAGGATGGTGGCACCGAGGGGCACCACCTGCACTGTAGTCGAACACTTGTTCGATTACTAGTGCTTGACTGCTAGCCCTGGTTCTTCTTCACGGTTCGAGCCAGGATTCCGAGGGTCGCCCACAAGGCAGACCTTGCGGGTCGCAGAGAAGTTTGAAGATGGTCGCCGCCTCCGCGGCGATTGTCCGCCGCACCTCGAAACGCTCTGTCGTCATCGCCACATCTTCCACGCGCTCTGTGCGATCTCATTGCGTGACGTTGATGACCTTGTCGCGCGAATGATGCCCCGACACGATCTCGACGCGTCGCAGTGGTACGTCGAGGTGCGCGGCCACCAACCGGCGCACCGCCGCGTTGGCCGCGTCATCGACCGGCGCGGCGGTAGTTCGGACCAGCAGACGCCCGGCGCGCTCCCCGCCCACCTCGTCTCGTTTCGATCGCGGAATCACCCGGATGGCCAACCGCCGTGGCGCGTCGTCGCTCGGCATCGAAAGCAGGCTATGTGGATGTCTTGCGTCGGGCGCAGCTTGGGACAAGGCTTCCGCCGTGATGCGGGTGTGGCCGGTCGTGGGCGTCGTCGGGATGGTCATGTGCCTTGGCTCGTGTAGTCGAGGCTGGATGCAGATCACTGACGTCGGCGCTGCTAGCCCGTCATCGTCGGTCCTCACCGCCGGGATTGACGGCTGCGCTTCCCCGTCGCCACGCGTCATCGAGAGCGACACGGAGATCCATCTTCTCCTCAACGTGCGCTTCAGCGGTGGCGACGAGCAGGCGTGCCTCGGCGGTTTCCAGGTCCGGCTTGCCCACGCGATCGGATCGCGCAAGGTCATCGACGATCGACGGCACGCCACCCTTCCGGTGGCATTCGGGGTGCAGATTGCGATGCCCGTTCCTTCGTGGCTGCCGGACGGGTGGACCCTCACCGACGAAGGCGGCTCGGCGGGATTCGCGCGATCGACATACGCGAAGGCCTTGGGGGCACCATCGGTCACCGTGAACCTGACATCCTCCGCCGATGGGCTCGAGCAGTTTCGCGGCGCAGAATCCGAGGGAACGGCCACTGTCCAGCGCCGGCCTGCAATCTGGGTTCACTCGATACAAGAGCCAGCTGCATCTGCACTGATTCTGCACGACGATCACTGGACGTTGATCATTCAAGGCAGTGATTCGACCATCGGTCACGACGTGGTGGAACGAATCGCAGAGAGCCTCGCGCCCCTGCCGTTGTCGACGGCTGCCTTCGCCCCCACAGTGCCGGGGGCTTGGGTCGGGACGATCTCAGAGGTCAGTGGCAAGTACGGCAGAGCGGTCGTGACGGGATGGCTCGTCATCGACAGCAGCGGCAGTGCCAGCATCTGCGACGACCTGCCGGCCGACGCAACCGAATGTTCCGGTCCAACGTTCGTGATCGATTGGTACACGCCCGGCAGCGGACCTCCCGATGGCCTCGTCGCGCGGGGAGACACGCTGGTCAGCGCCGCACCGATCACGCTGCATGGACTGGTGAAAGACAACACCATCTCCGTCGGTTTGTAGGTCCCGGGAACCGTGTAACACCCCTTTGCAAGAATGGGAAGATGGAGACGGCAGTGGTGCAAAGCCTGGTGGGGCGGGTCGCGGCGGTCTCTTCTGATTGTGTTGATTCGGGTGTGTTGAGGGCTGGCGTCGAGGATTTGCGCCGGCTGAAGTCGTGGGTCGAAGGTCGCGAGGTCGCTTTCGCTCAATTGATGGCCAAGGTGTCGTCGTTTCCCGAGAAGTTCTTGGCCGAGGCTGGCCGCACATCGCTGCGCAATGGTGAACGGTTGTTGGGGCGCGCCGAGACCGCCCAGACAGTTCCGGCGTTCGGTGAGTCGTTGGATGCCGGTCGGGTCTCGGGTGAGCATGTCGATGTGTTGACCCGGGTGTTGCGACAGGCCGACCCGGCGGTGCAGGCGCAGTTGGTCGATCAAGGCCAACGTCTGGTGAAGATCGCCGAGCACAGCGCACCCGACGAGTTCGCTCGTAGCGTCCGCGACGAGGCCCGACGGTTAGAAACCGATGGCGACGGACTCGAACGGTTGGCACGACAGCGTCGAGCGATGCGCTGCAACAGCTGGACCGACAAGGCCACCGGGATGGGCCGCTGGTCGGTGACGTTGGATCCGGCGACCTGGTTGGTGTTGGAGAACCGGCTCGACGCACAGATCGAAGCAATGTTCCACGACAACCACCCTGGGGACTGCCCGACCGATCTGTTGGAGAAACAATCGTTCTTGCGTGCCCACGCCTTGCTGGCGTTGCTGAATGGCGAAGGGGCACGGGTCGGACGTCCGGAGATCGTCGTTGTCGAGGACCACACCAACCCGCTGCCCGATGGTCAACCGAGACTTGATTGGGGTGCCGATACCGATCTGCCCCAAGAGTTCTTGGACGCATTACGGCCACGGGCAAGCGTCTATTCGATCACCGTCCGCAACGGCGTCGTCATCGACGCGCCGGGTGAGTTGAACTTGGGTCGCACGACACGGCTGGCGAACCGCGCCCAGCGCCGGGCGCTGCGCGGGTTGTACGCGACCTGTGCGATACCTGGCTGTTGTGTGCGCTACTCGCGAACGAAGTTGCATCACGTCATCTGGTGGCGGCACGGCGGGAGAACTGATCTCGAGAATCTGCTGCCGGTGTGCGAGAAGCACCACCAGAGCATCCACAACGACGGCTGGGTCGTCGCCCTCGGACCCAACCGCGAACTTTCGATCACACTCCCCGACGGCCAAATCATGACCACCGGCCCGCCCAAACGCGGCGCCGCATGAGCGCCGCGGCCATCTGGCGATCACTGTCCTCGTGCCAAGCTGGTTGGCATGACACAACCACTGATCGGTACGGGCGTGTGGAGCAGCGCGCTCCGCAACGGCGATGCACACGAGATCGCCGCTGCTGCCGGCGAACTGGAATCGCTCGGCTACAGCGCCATGTGGATTCCCGACATTGGCGGCGACGTGTTCGGCGCGGTCGAGAACCTCCTGGGGGCCACCTCCACGGCGACAATCGCTACCGGGATCCTCAACCTGTGGATGCACACGGCAGAGGAGACTGCCGCGAACCACGCGGCGCTGACCGAGCAGCACGGCGATCGATTCCTTGTCGGAATCGGGGTCAGCCACGCCCTATTGATCGATTCCAAAATCGAGGCGGGCGCCTATCGGACGCCGTTGGCTCGCACGCGTGCGTTTCTCGACGCGCTCGACGCCGCGCCCGTACCGCTGGCGGTCGAGGATCGTGCGCTCGCCGCGCTGGGGCCGAAGATGCTCGAATTGGCCGCGACCCGCACTGCAGGGGTCCACCCGTATCTCGTGACGCCGGAACACACCCACGTCGCTCGGCAAGCCGTCGGGCCCGATGCGCTCGTCGCGACCGAACAGGGTGTGGTCTTGGAGACCGATCCCAACCGGGCTCGAGCGATTGCCCGTACCAATCTCGTCAACTACTTCCTGCTGTCCAACTACACGAACAACTGGAAACGCCTCGGCTTCACCGACGATGAAATCGCCGATGGAGGCAGCGATCGTCTGATCGACGCCCTCGTCGCTTGGGGCGATGAAGCGGCGATCACGGCGCGCATCAAGGAACACCGCGACGCCGGCGCGAGCCACGTCTGCATCCAGGTGCTGACAGACACTCCGCGGGCCCTGCCTTTGGAGCAGTTGCGCATCCTTGCGCCAGCGCTCACCTGAAACCCAGTTTGACGAGATATCAGCCGGCCTCGAGCGGGCACGGTCGATACCATCGCCGGGTGGGTCTTGTGTTGGCGGGAATCGGCGTACTCGTGTTCAGCTTCAGCTTGCCACTGACCAAGATCGCCGTCCGTGGACTCGACCCGACCGTGGCCGCGATCGGCCGTGCCGCAGTCGCCAGCGTTTTGGCGGGGATCACGTTGCTGATCGTCAAGCCTCCGCGACCAAGTCGCGCCCAGGTCGGACGACTCGTCCTGGTCGTCGGCGGCGTGATTTTCGGATTCCCGCTCCTGATTGCTTACGCACTTCGACATACCGCCAGCCTGCACGGCTCTGTCGTCAACGGGCTGCTACCGCTGGCCACCGCCGGCCTAGCCGTGTTACGCGCCGGCGAGCGGCCGTCGTCCGCGTACTGGGCATGCAGCGCGGTTGGATTTGCAGCCGTCGTTGCCTACGTCGTTCACGAAGGCGGCGGCACGTTGCATGCTGCCGACGCATTGTTGATCCTGGCGGTTCTTGCGGCCGCAGTCGGATACGCCGAGGGTGCCTTGCTCGCCAGGCAGCTCGGCGGTTGGCAGGTC
>JAENVT010000544.1 GCA_016650435.1 Ilumatobacteraceae bacterium | reverse complement strand
GCTGATGAAGTGCTTGGTCCCGTTGATCACGTAGTCATCGCCGTCGCGTACGGCGCTGCACTTCATCCCGCGGACGTCGCTGCCCGCGTCGGGCTCGCTCATCGCCATGCAGTCGACGCGTTCGCCGGTGATCGTTGGGATCAGGTACTCGTCGATCTGGTCGCCGGTGCACGCCCGCAGGATGTTGCTCGGCCGGGCAACGATGTAGTGAAGCGCATACGAAGCTGCGCCGAACTCGCGATCCACCAAGGTGACGCCGAAACTGTCGAGACCGCCACCGCCGAGGTCTGCGGGCATGTTGGCCGCGTATAGCCCCGCGTCGATCGAGCGCTTCTTGATCTGTTGGACCAGTTCCGGTGGAACCTCACCCAACTTCTCGACCTGTTCCTCGTGCGGAAACAACTCGCGCTCGGTGAACGAACGAACGGTGTCGACGATCATCTGCTGTTCGTCTGTAAGCGCGAAATCCAAGGTTCTACTCCGGGTTCGATCGGCCGGCGCCCGATGGTGACGGCAATGAGAAATGGGCGGCGCGCTCGGCCGGGGGAAGGGTCGAATGGGCGGCGAGGATCGCCTCGAGCGCGGAACGTACCACGGGCAAGATGGCGACGGAGCGGGCGGCGTTCATGTCGACATGCACGAGCATCTGCTCGGTAGTGGCCAGCAGTTTGTCGGCGGTGCCATGGAACATCTCCTGGTAGATGTGCAGCCGCTTGCGATCGAGCCCAAGCACCCTCGTGGTGATGCGCAGTGGAGCGAACTCCGCCGCTTCGCGCAGATAGGCGATGTGGGTCTCGACGGTGTAGAAGCTATGCCCGGCGGCGCGGTAAGCGTCATCGTCGCCGATGTACGAGAACAACGCATCGCTCGCCCAACCGAAGGCGGTGAGGTACGCGGCCTCGGTCATGTGGTGGTTGTAATCGACCCACGCGGGCAGCACCGTGCATCGATAGAAATCGAGCGGAGCGGCAACCGCATCGCCAGTCTGCCAGCGTGCGGGCGGGTGCAGCATTCGGCCGTCGTCATCGACCTCCGAGCTCTCCGATCCCATAAGCTGAATATACACTCAGGATTCACATGCCAAGGCCTCGACTTGACCACGTGCGCAAGGCGCAGATCCTCAGCGCTGCTGCCGTGGTGCTGTCGGAGCGGGGTTACGCCAACGCTCGAGTGGTCGACATTGCCAAGGCAGCCGGCACCAGTCCGGCGGCGATCCTGTACTGGTTCGACGGCAAACACGGCTTGCTGGCCGAGGCGCTGGCCCTACGCGAGCTGGAGTTCCACGATCGGTACACGATTCGCATCGAGCAGACGGCGACGGCCTCCGAGCAATTGCGGATACTGATCGAGGCGATGCTTCACCACTACGACTGGGGCCTGTGGATGGAGCTGTGCGTGCTCGCCCTACGCGACCAGTCGGCGGCAGCAGAGCGCGACCGCATGGACCGGCGGTGGCGGGCAATGCTGCGCAAGGTCATACGTGATGGCCAACGGTGCGGCGAGTTCGTCGCCGGCGATGCCGACGAGACGATGTTCGTGCTGGCCGCGCTGCTCGACGGCATGGCGCCGCTGTTGGCGATGAAGGCAAAAGGTGTCACGGCGGCGCAGGTCGAACGCACCTGGCTCGCCGGGGCCGCGAGGTTGCTCGGCCCTGGTTTCGATTCGAGTCCGTTGCGTCGCTCGCGCTGACGACTTCTTCTATCCGAAGTCTTTGAGCAGCCGGGTGGTTTCGGGGTCGAGGAATCCGGCGACGGTTGCATCGGTCTCGAATCGCAACGCTCGGGAAACGTCGGTCGACGCGGTCTGGTTGAGCACCCGCTTCATTGCCGACGCCGACAACGAAGGGAGGTTGGCGAGCCGCGCCGCGACCTCGCGGGCGGCAGACTGCAGCTCGTCGTCGGGCACTACTCGCCACGCCACGCCGAGGGTTTGCAGCGTCGGCGCGTCGTAGCGCTCGCCGAGGAACAGCATTTCCCGGGCTTTCAGAAGTCCGACCAACGCGGGCAGGAACGACGTCACCGCGCCCGTCACGAAGATGTTGAGGGAAACCTCCGGAAAGAACGCCTTGGCGCTCTCGGCCCACAGCGGGAAGTCACAGTTGATCGCCCATTCGAAGCCACCGCCGACAGCCCAGCCGTTGATCGCCCCGACGACCGGCTTCGGACCGAAGATGATTGCTTCGGTCGCTCGTTGGATGGCTTCGACCAGATCGCGAGCCTCGGCCTCGTCCTTCGGCTGCACATGGTCGCGTCGGTCGTCCCCCGCACAGAAGGCCCGGCCAGCACCAGTGAAGATGATCGCCCTCGTCGCCGCGTCTCCGTGGGCGTCGTTGAAAGCTTCAGCGACATCGTCGATCAACTGCCGGTTCATCGCGTTGAGTCGCTCTGGCCGGTTGAGCGTGATCGTGCGCACGCCGCCGTCGTCGAGTTCGCTGAGCACCGTGGCGTACTCAAAGTTGGTAGTCATCGACGGCAACCTAGTAAGACCGGCGTGATGGACGGTGCGCAGCCTGATCTAGGTCACGGTCTGTGGCACGGCGTGACGATCGATCGGCTGCTCGACCTTCGAGCCGCCGACAGCGCGGACACCACCTTCTTGCGTTTCTCGGCGGGCGACCTGACATTCGGTGAAGCTCGACGCCGGTCTATGGGCCTTGCCCGCGGCTTGGCCGACCTTGGTGTGCAGCGTGGCCAACTGGTGCCCGTGCTGATGGCGAACGGGCCCGACTTCGCGATCACGTGGCTGGCACTTTGCACGCTCGGCGCGGTGTCGACGCTGCTGAACACCGAGTTCCGCGGTCCGGCGCTGGTGCATGCACTGAACCTCAGCGGTGCCGAAACCGTCGTCGTCGACGCACGGTTCGTGCCCCATCTTTCCGAGGTTCTGCCAGACCTTGTGTGTCTTCGGCGCGTGGTGGTTGTCGGTCGCACGGCCGGTGTCGACAAGATGCTGACCGGAATGGAGGTGCTCGATCACAGCGCGTTGTGCACCGACGATTCCTCAGTCATCCCCTCGCTTCATACGTTCGCCGATCCGGCGATGGTGCTGTTCACCTCGGGCACGACCGGGCCGTCGAAAGGCTGCGTGTTGTCGCACCGATATGCCGTCCGCCAGGCCG
>JAENVT010000543.1 GCA_016650435.1 Ilumatobacteraceae bacterium | reverse complement strand
GGTGAAAATTCGTAGCCTTCTGACACTGCTCCCCCTCGTGGATGTCTGATGGATGTGATCAGTTGCGTCCGGCCCCAAAGTCGGACGAGCAGTGGTGAACATGTCACGCGCGAACCGGGATGTCAAGGGCTTGTGTTTGAATTTCGCACAGAAAGTGTGCGAAAGTTCGCGAATCAGCCAAACCTGCACAGCCGATAGCAGAATTCCTGTTTGATACTGTTGACTTTCCCGACATCTACAGGCAGGCTACCGATCATGGTCCAGGGCCCAATCGACGCGGTCGCGGCGCGGGTGCTGGCCCGTCAGCGACACGAAGTCATCGTCGCCGAGGTGCGCCGACGCGGCGCCGTACGAGTCAGTGAATTGGCGACACTTTTGGCTGTCAGCGATATGACGGTGCGGCGCGATCTCGATCTGCTCGACGAGGCCGGTCTGTTGCTGAAAGTGCACGGCGGCGCAACTCTGCGCGACGAACGGTCGACCGACGAGCCGGGCTTCGAAGCCAAGTCGCTGCGCAACATGGGCGAAAAACATGCGATCGCGATGGCCGGCGCCGCGACTGTTCGGCCGGGTAGCGCCATCGGGATCACTGCCGGCACGACAACGTGGCAACTGGCGTACCACATTGTCGACATCGCCGATCTGACGGTCGTCACCAACTCCGTGCGCGTCGCCGAGGTGCTCCATCAATCGCAGCGGCCCGATCGCACAGTGGTGCTCACCGGTGGAATTCGCACGCCGTCCGATGCGCTCGTCGGCCCGGTTGCTACAGCCACTCTCCGCTCGTTGCATCTCGACTCGGTCTACATGGGCGTGCACGGCATCACAGAGCGCGCCGGTTTCAGCACACCCAACCTCATGGAAGCCGAGACCAATCGTGGCTTCGTCGCCGCCACCGAGCGGCTGATCGTGCTAGCCGATCACACGAAGTGGAACGTGACCGGCCTCAGTAGCATCGCTCCCCTTTCGCAGGCCGAGACGCTGATCACCGACACCGGAATACCGATGGCGGCGAAGTCGGTGCTCGGCGAACACATTGGTCACGTCGTGGCCGCCGACCCGTTGTTCAACGACAATGATGAAACGATGACCGAGCTCAGGAGGAGGGTGTAAGTGGCGACCGTGACCTTCGCGCAGGCCACCCGGAAGTACCCGGGTTCGACCCATCCGGCGGTCGACGAACTCGATCTCGAAATCAATGACGGTGAGTTTCTGGTGCTCGTCGGGCCGTCCGGGTGCGGCAAGTCGACAACGTTGCGAATGCTCGCCGGCCTCGAACCGGTCGACAGCGGCAGCGTCTACATCGGCGACACCGACGTCACGATGTTGCCTCCACGCGAGCGCGACATCGCCATGGTCTTTCAGAGCTACGCGTTGTATCCGCACATGACCGTCGCCGAGAACATCGGCTTCCATCTCAAGATCAAGCGACTGCCGAAGGAGGAGATCGATCAGCGCGTTCGCGAAGCAGCCCGTCTTTTAGACCTCGACGACTACCTCGACCGCAAGCCGGCCAAGCTCTCCGGTGGGCAACGCCAACGCGTGGCGATGGGCCGCGCCATCGTGCGTCAGCCTCAGGTGTTTTTGATGGACGAGCCGTTGTCGAACCTCGACGCAAAGCTGCGCGTGCAGACGCGTACGCAGATCGCGGCGCTGCAGCGACGGCTGGGCGTTACCACCGTCTACGTCACTCACGATCAGGTCGAAGCGATGACCATGGGCGATCGAGTGGCGGTGTTGAAAGACGGAATACTGCAGCAGTGCGCGACACCAAGAGTGCTGTTCACTCGACCGGCCAACACCTTCGTCGCTGGATTCATCGGCTCACCGGCGATGAACATGCTGCAGTGCACAGCGACCGAGGACGGGCTCGCCTACGGCAACTTGCAGCTACCGCTCTCACCGTCGCAACGTGCCGCGCTGACGACCAATCAAGTGACGATCGGTGTTCGACCCGAAGCCCTGCGCATCGGAAACGAAGGTCTCCAGGCAACGATCGTTGCCGTCGAAGAACTCGGGTCCGACTCGTTCGTGTACTGCACGACGAATGACCACGACGACATATCCCTGGTCTCCAGAACCGACGGCCTCAATACTTCGCAGCCCGGCAGCGTCGTGCATCTCATGCCCGATACCGCGTCGATGCACGTGTTCGACACAGCCAGTGGTGCCCGGCTCGAGAGTTGACCCAGTGACCATCCCTTCCGACCAGCGCATCGACCCATACCTGGGCACGGTGGTGCACGTCGTCGGGGCGCGGCAAGCCCGCCCGAATCTGCCGTCGACCGGATGTCCGTTCTGCGTAGGCGGCCTTGAAGCACCGGATCCGTACGAGGTCCACTGGTTCCCCAACCGTTGGCCGGCCATGCAGGGCAACCGATGCGAGGTCGTGCTGTACACGCCGCATCACGACGCCACGCTGTCGTCGCTAGGTGTGCCCGGTGTGCGCAAGGTCATCGACCTGTGGGCCGAGCGAACCACAGCGCTCGGCCAGCGTGACGACGTCGATTTCGTGCTGGTGTTCGAGAACCGTGGCGCCCAGGTAGGCGCGACCATCGCTCATCCGCACGGTCAGATCTACGCGTACGACCACGTGCCGCAACGACCGACGTCGCTTCTGGCGGCAGGCTGGAAGCCGGAAGCGGACTGCGGCGACCGATTCGTCGCCTGCTCGGAGCCGGGAGATGGCGACACGACTGCGGGATGGACAGCGTGCGTCCCAGAGGCTTCGACGTTTCCGATCGCGCTCACCCTCGCGCCCAACGAACAGGTGCCAGATCTTCCCTCACTCGGCAACAACGGCCGCAACGCGTTGGCGGCGCTGCTAGTCGACGTTCTCGATCGCCTCGACCGGCTGTACGACCAACCGCTGCCGTACATGATGTGGTTGAACCAACGACCGACCGACGGCCAGGACTGGCCGCAATCGTGGTTCAACATCGAGATCGTTTCCCCCTGGCGCAGCGCAGGTGTTGCCAGGTTCATCGCCGCCGCCGAAGTAGCCGGCGGCGAATTCTTCAATCCAGTGATTCCCGAAGATCTGGCTCATCAGCTTCGATCGCTGGCTCTGCCATCGGTTCTGCATCAGGATCACGATGACGTGCCCAATCCAGGGCGAGATACAGCGCCGCCCCCACGGCGGCGATAGCCGCTACCCACTGGTTCAGCCGCAAACCACCAAAGGTGTGCGCGGGATCGATGCGCAGTCCTTCGATCCAGAATCGACCGGCGGCGTAACCGACCACATACATGGCGAAGAGCCGACCAGGTCGCAGCCGGCACCGACGATCGATCCGCAACAGCGCGATGCACAGCGCGAAGTTCCACAGCGACTCGTACAAGAACGTCGGATGAAACGTCGTGCCCGGCGCGTAGCCCACCGGTAGGTGTTCGGTGTCGATCCGCAGCCCCCACGGCAATGTGGTTGCCCTGCCGAACAGCTCCTGATTCCACCAGTTGCCCCATCGACCGATCGCCTGAGCGAGCGCAAGTGCCGGCGCGGCGGCGCTGAGGCCGACCGCCGGTGGAATCCCGCGCCGCCTGAACGCCCACACCGCAGCAAGAGCGCCGAACAGGATCCCTCCGGGGATACCGAGACCGCCTCTCCAAAGCTGTGGAATACGGCCGAGATCGTGCTTGAAAGTGCCCCAGTCGGTTGCAACGTGATAGAGCCGCGACCCGATGACTCCGGCGATCACTGCCCAGACCGCGATCGCGCTGGCGTCTTCGCGGGTGCCTTGTCCCTTCGATTCCAGTCGGCGGCCGAGC
>JAENVT010000542.1 GCA_016650435.1 Ilumatobacteraceae bacterium | reverse complement strand
GCGTACGGCGTGCCCGTTGCTCCGGAGCAACTGTTCTCGACGAACGGCAACTCGCAGGCGCTGGAGATGCTGTGCACGGTGCTGACCACACCGGGCGACGTGGTGATCGTCGAGGAACCGACTTACTTCCTCGCCTTCCAGGTGTTTCGCGATCACGGTTTGGAAATTCGCGGCGTGCCCATCGACGAAGACGGCCTCGTCGTCGGAGCGTTGACCGAGGCGGTCGCGGCAATTCGCAGGGAAGGCAAGCGGGTGGCGTTCGTCTACACCATTCCCGCGTTTCAGAATCCGACTGGTGTGACGATGTCGGCGCAACGACGCCTCCAACTCGTCGACGCGGCCAACGCCGACGACGTGCTGATCATCGCCGACGAGGTGTACCACCTGTTGCGTTACGCCCCCGGTGCGATGCCACCGGCAATGTCGGCGTATGTCGACGACGGACCGATCCTGTCGATCGGCACGTTCTCCAAGATCCTTGCTCCCGGGATGCGCCTCGGTTGGATTCATGGCTCGACCCAGCGGCTCGCCGTGCTTGCCGACTCGGGATTGATCCTCAGCGGGGGAGGCCTGAACCCGGTGACGTCGAGCCTGTCGACGGCGATGATGCGCATGGGTTGGCAACAGGAATACGTCGAGTGGCTGCGGGCCACCTTCGCCCGACGTTCAGCGACGATGATCGCCGCCCTTCGCCACCACCTGCCCGACTGGGTGCGGTACGACGTACCGGCTGGCGGATACTTCGTGTGGCTGCGACTACCAGAGGGCGTCGACGGGGCCGCGCTTCGCTCGATCGCCAAGCGGCACGGAGTTGACGTGCGTCATGGCGCTCAGTTCTCGCCGACCGGGGCGCTGGGCAACCACATCCGGTTGAGCTACGCCTTCTACGACGACGCCGACATCGCCGAAGGTGTCGCCCGACTGGGAGATGCGCTGCGCAGCGCGTGATCGGTTGCCGCCACGAAACGTGCTGCAATGAGGGGTTGTGCAGCCACGTGGTGTAACGAAATTGCAACGGTCTAGACATCGACTGCAGGGTGACATCCCCGCTACCGTGTCGAACTCGGCTTGTCAGGAGCCGAAAGACGACGAGGGGCGGCAACTGGTGGGTACCTTCGACATGCTCATTCGCGGTGGGACGGTGATCGATGGCAGGGGCGCGCCGGGGCGGATTGCCGACGTGGCGATCATCAACGATCACATCGTCGCCATCGCCCCGAACATCGTCGGCTCGGCGACCAGAGTGATCAATGCAACCGATCGAGTTGTGACGCCCGGCTTCGTCGACATCCATACCCACCTAGACGCCCAGTTGGCTTGGGACCCGATCGGGTCGAGCAGTTGCTACCACGGGATCACCAGCGTGGTGATGGGCAATTGCGGGGTCACCTTCGCTCCTTGCAAGCCCGAGGATCGCGAGATTTTGGCGGCGATGATGGAGAGCGTCGAGGACATCCCCCGCGACGCGATCCTCGACGGGCTGGCGTGGGACTGGGTGACGTACGGCGAGTACCTCGACAGCGTCGGGCGGATGCCGAAGGGTCTCAACGTCGGCGGCATGGTCGGCCACTGCGCGCTGCGCCAGTACGCGATGGGCGAGCGCGGCATCGAACAGGATCCGCCGACTGCCGCCGACCTGGCGACGATGACCGACCTGCTCGCCGAGGGGATGCGTGGGGGAGCGTTGGGCTTCAGCACCAGTCGCACGTTCCTACACAAGGTTCCCGATGGTCGGCCGGTGCCCGGCACCTATGCCGAACCCGCCGAGTTGTTCGCCTTTGCCGACGTGCTCGGCCGCCATGGCGCCGGGGTGTTCGAGACCGCCAGCCGCATCGGCGAGGGCGAGCGCGACGACCCCGACATACCGGCAACCCGCGCCGAGCTGGCCTGGATGGGCGAGGTCAGCCGGCGCAGTGGACGGCCGGTCAGTTTCGGCCTGCTGCAACACGACAGCCGCCCCGACCTGTATTCGCGTGTGATCGAACTCGCCAAGCACGAGAACCGCAGTGGAGCAAACGTGCGACCGCAGACCACGGCGCGCAGCGTCGGAGTCCTGTTCAGTCTCGATACCCGCAGCCCCTTCGACAGCGCTGCAACCTGGCGCGAGCTGAAAGCGATGCGCAACGGAAAGAAGCTCGTCGCCCTGCGCGATCCGGCGATGCGCACTCGGCTGATCGAGGCCGCCGATGCAACTCCGCCGGGCCTCGATCTGACGCAGGTGTTCGTGGTCAACCGACTCAACGGCTCGCCAGGTGGCGCACGCTATGACCTCGACCCATCCACGTCGCTCGCGGCAATCGCCGACCAGCGAGGCATCTGCGCCGCTGCCGCCTACATCGAACTGCAGCTCGAGAGCGACGGCGCGCTGGTATGCAGCTTTCCGTTCCTCAACCAGCAGATGTCCGCGGTCGAGCACATGCTCGACGAGCGACTGGTCACCCTCGGGCTCGCCGATGCCGGCGCCCATGTCGGTCAAATTCTCGACGCCAGCCAGCCGACATTCCTGCTGTCGTATTGGATCCGTGAACGGAAACGGTGGAGCCTGGAAGAAGGTATACGCAGGCTGACCAGCGACACCGCAGATCTGTTTGGGCTTGCCGGTCGTGGGCGCTTGGCAGCGGGTAGTTTCGCCGATGTGAACGTGATCGACTTCGAGGCACTCGATCTGCCGGCACCCTCATACGTCTACGACTTCCCCCACGGCGCCGGTCGCTACGTGCAAGGCTCGATGGGCTACGACTACACGCTCGTCAACGGCAAGGTGTTCATGGACCATGGCGAACACACCGGTGCGTTTGCCGGAGCGATGCTCAAGAACTCGGCGGCCGGATGACCGACACGGCGATCGCCACCGACAGGTTCACCTGTCCGCGGTGTGGTGCGACGGTCGACGAACGGTTCTACGGCCCGTGCCAATCCTGCCGCACCGAGCTCCGCGCTAAGTATCTCCTCGAGGGTCGGGTCATCGAAGTCGCCGAGTACGAACCGAAGATGAACGTCACCCCCAACGCTGTTGCGTTGAAGGACGACTGACAGCGGGTTCACTCCGGCGAAGTGCGCACTTTCGGCGCAGGACGTGCGCGTTGAAAGTTCGCACTTCCCTACTGAGGATTGGGGAGGCCTGCGCCGGGACGAAACACCGGATCGTTGTCGGGCCCGTCGCTCTTGGCCTTGCGAGCCGCGGCGCGTTCAGCCATTTGGGCCATCGTCGTGGCCATCGCCGCGGCAGCGCCTTCGTGGGCCATGATCTTGCTCATGACAGCGGCCGAGGCACCGCCGATCAACTCGACCTTGTTGGCTTCCACGTAGTCGGCCGAGCCCTGTAGTGGTTGCAGCGAACCGTTGATCGCCGGGATCACGTAGCGGGCGACCATGTCCCACGAGCGGCGGGCGTTCTCGCGATTCGCCCAATCATGGGCAAACCCGAGCACCACACCGAATCCACCGGTGACTTTCTGCAGGTTGTTGATCGCCTGAATGAGATCGTCGGGTGTGCCGATGACTGAGGCGCCGCCACCTTCTGCGCCGCTTTCGGAGACCTGGTCGAGCAGATCCCACGGGTCTTCTACGTGGGTTGCGCCCGGGCGACCGAGCACGCGCACGTTGTACTCGTTGTGCCAGCGATGCAGACCGTGCACGGCTTCGCGCCGGGCCTGTTCCTTCGTCTCGGCGATGTGCCAGCTCATCAGCACCCGCCAGTCGCGGCGATCGACGGTGGTGCCGTTGGCTGCTGCTGCCTCCTCGGCGAATGCCCATTGCGTCGGCAACGCCTGCAGCCCTTCTGCACTCGTCGAGGCGATCGACAGCACACCGATGCCGTACTTGCCCGCGATCTGCATTCCGCTCGGGCTGATGCTCGAAGCAGTCGCCATCGGCATGCGCTCCTGGATCGGGAGGATCTGTAGGGCGGCCTCGTGCAGCGTGAACCAGTCGCTGTCGTAGCTGAATCGCTCGTCGCCGTTGAGCAATCGAATGATCACACCCATCGCCTCGTCCTGCCGATCGCGCAACAGCATCGGGCTAATGCCCATGGTGCGAGCATCGCTGGGCAACGCGCCCGGCCCGCTGCCGAACATTGCGCGGCCCTTGGTCATGTGGTCGAGCTGCACGATCCTCTGGGCAACGTTGAACGGATGGTGGTACGGCAGCGATACCACGCCGGTGCCCAGCTTGATCGTGCTGGTCACCTGACCGGCCGCTGCCAGGAACATCTCCGGCGAAGCGATCATCTCCCAGCCACTCGAGTGATGCTCGCCGCACCAGAACTCGTCGTAGCCGAGATGGTCGAGGTGGGTGGCGAGTTCGAGATCGCTCTGAAACTGCAGCGTCGGGCTCTCGCCCAGGGGATGATGTGGCGCGAGGAACGTGCCGAACCGAAGACGAGGTGACCGCATCGTTACACCTTAGAGATCGCTGTCGCAGCGACTCGGCCCGGACTGCTGACGCGCAATTCTTCACGGTCAATCCCAGCGTCGGCCGCTATCCTGAGGGCTCCCTTCGGGGACGTAGCTCAGTTGGCAGAGCGCTACCTTTGCAAGGTAGATGTCAGGGGTTCGATTCCCCTCGTCTCCACCAGTGATCTGTCGAGACATAGGAAAGGTCTGATCCAGCTGAGATACGTCGGCTGTTGTCGGCGCTAGATGTCGCCGCCCGAGTCGTACAAGTCTGACGCTCTCGCCGCTGACCCGTGCTAGTGCCGCGTCCATCGAAAGTTGTCAGGCGCACGAGCGCACGAGCAGATCAGTAAGACTGGCTCCGTGGATGGCCAACTAAGGCTTCGGCCGGTTGAGGAAACGCACCTCGCACTCGTTGTCCGCCTGTGGTGGGACCCCGATGTCACCGGCGAGTACCAATGGTTCGGATTCAGGAGCGATAAGGCCAGGGAAATTGAACGTCGTTGGCATGAGGACCGTCTGATTGGCGATGAGTCGTCGCACCTCTCGGTAGTGCTTGACGACGGCACGTGTGCCGGCTTGGTGGACTGGCATGGGATCGGTCGGTTCGGCAACTACGAGATCGGCATCGGGCTATTCCCCGAACACCGCGGTCATGGGATTGGGACGGAAGCGCAGCGGCAGCTCGTCGAGTATCTCTTCAGCACCACGACAGCGCACCGCCTACAGGCCGGCACGGAGGTCGATAACGTTGCCGAGCAGCGGGCGTTGGAACGGGTTGGCTTCAAACGCGAGGGAGTGAATAGGCAGCTGTACTTCCGAGCGGGCCGTTGGCGCGACAGCGTCATGTATGGACTTCTTCGCGGCGAGCAACGCACGGAGTCCGATACCGACAAGTGAATGGTCCACCCAACCAGAGCAGATTCCTGGAATCCCTTGCACAGTCCGGGTTATACTGCGTATAGTACGGGGTATGTTCCGAACGAGTCACCCATGAGCGTCCCCCACGCGTTGCTAGCACTGCTCAGCGAAGGGCCAAAGTACGGCCTTCGGTTGCGCCAGGAGTTCGAGGTCCGCACCGGCGAGGTCTGGTCGCTGAACGTTGGCCAGGTGTACACGACGCTGCAGCGTCTGGAGCGCGACGGCCTCGTTGAATCCGACGAGACCGACCGCGACGGGCAGCAGAAGCGATACCGGATCACCGAGGCCGGCGGCGGCGAGCTCTCCCGTTGGCTGCACACGCCACCCGACACCGACCTCCCGCCGCGCGATGAACTGATCATCAAGGTGCTTGTCAGCCTGCGGCTCCCGGGTGTGGATCTTCACGAGGTCCTGCAAGTGCACCGACGTCACTTCGTGGAGGCCATGCAGCACTGCACCCACATCAAGTCGAAGGCTGCAGATGACGACATCGAGCTGGCGCTCGTCGCCGATGCGGAACTCTTCCGTCTCGATGCCGTGGTCCGTTGGCTCGACGCCGCGGATGCGCGGTTGAAGCGCCGCCCGCTTGCCGAGCCGGGAGCCGCTCCTCTGGCGGCGCCGCGAGCCACACGAAAGTCGACGGTGTGGGCATGACCTTGGTGATCGAGCTTCGCGGCGTCACGAAGGTCTATGGCGAGGGAGCGTCCGAGGTCCAGGCCCTCGACCACGTCGACCTGACGGTGTTGTCAGGCGAGCTCGTCGCCGTGATGGGTCCGAGCGGGTCGGGCAAGAGCACGTTGCTGACCATCGCCGGCAGTCTCGAGGACCCCAGCGAGGGCTCAGTGCTGATCGATGGTCGTGTCCTGTCGGAGATGTCGCGCAACGACCGGGCACGGATGCGCCGTCGCTCGATCGGTTACGTGTTCCAGGACTTCAACCTTCTCGCCGGGCTCACGGCATGTGAGAACGTCACGTTGCCGCTGGAGCTCGACGGGGTCGGCTCGAAGGCGGCTCGTGTGTTGGGGCTCGAGGCCCTCGCCGCCCTGGGCGTCGCCGAGCACGCGGCGCGCTTCCCGGACGAGCTGTCGGGCGGTGAACGACAGCGTGTGGCCATCGCCCGCGCGCTCGTGGGCGAGCGTCACGTTCTGCTTGCCGACGAGCCGACCGGCGCGCTCGATTCGGCCAACGGTGAGGCAGTGATGCGTCTGCTGCGCAAGGCGATGGAGCGCGGCGTCGCCGGCATCATCGTCACCCACGACGCACAGCTCGCGTCGTGGGCCGATCGGGTCGTGTTCCTACGCGACGGTCGTGTCGTCGATCAGACGGCCGCGCCCCAAGGGCCGGAATCGCTGCTCGTGCCGGGGCCAACCACGTGACGGTGCTCGAAGCAGCCTATGTGCAGCGACGAACACGTGGGGGAGGAGGCGTCGCCGGCCGGCGCGCAGTAACGCGCTGGGCGTGGCGCATGTTCCGGCGCGAATGGCGCCAGCAGATCGTCGTGCTCGTGCTGCTCAGTGTGACGGTTGCCGCCGCCGTCTTCGCGGCGATCTCTGCCTACAACATCGCCCCCTCCGAGTCGGCCGAGTTCGGCAGCGCCGACCGCCGGATCACGCTCTCCAGCCCCGATTCCGCGGCGTTGCAATCCGAGGTCGCGAAACTTGCCGATCAGTACGCACCGGTCGAGATGATTTGGCACGCACAGCTGCCGGT
>JAENVT010000541.1 GCA_016650435.1 Ilumatobacteraceae bacterium | reverse complement strand
GACTGGCACGTTGCCGTTGGTCGACGAGATCTACGATGCCGTCAAGGCACTGGAGACCAAGCTTGGTGCACCGCAGCAGTTCTTCGAGATCAACGCCACCTCCAGCCTCGTCAACTTGATCGTGGCCCTGAACGACGGAGCTGTCGCCCAGCCGTGGGTCTACCTCGATGGTGCGCTGTCGTCGACCGAAGGCGCTGATGCCACTGGCGCCACGTTTGCCAGTTCGGCGCTCGACTTCGATCCGGCGAAGGTGCTCAGCAAGTTGCAGGCCGAACTCCCGCAATCGCAACCCGATTTGTTCTTCGTCGAGGGTGGTCCGGGGGGCATCGTGCGCTACAGCGTGGCGGTCTCGTCCAGCCAAGGTGGCCAGTTCGTCGTCGTCGTTGGGCCTGATGGCACCGTGCAATCGGTCGATCCCGGCTGACAGTGCCCCGCTTGAGTGACACCCCCTTGGTACCGTTGGAACCTCTATGACGACGTGGGGTTCACCCAGGAAGCGGCCGAAGACCACGACCACTGCTAAGCGCGCCCCGGCCAAGCAAGCGCCGGCGGCGGCTTCAGTCACGTCACGCCGCGGCCAGGCTTCGGCAGAGCTCCGCGAGGCCATTGAAGGTCGCGAACACGAATTCGCCGGGATCGGGTTCATCGCCGCAGGCGTATTGCTCGGTATGGCGATCTATCTCAATCTGGCGGGCCCGCTCGGCCGCGGCGTCGAGACGGTGGTTGGCTGGCTCACCGGACTGGGCCGTTTTGTGGTTCCCATCGCACTCGTCGCCATCGGGGTGGCCCTCGTTGGCAAAGGCCAGAGCATTCGCCGCTTCCGACTGGCCATCGGCTGGGGCCTGTTGGGCCTGTCGTTGCTCGGCCTGCTGCACGTCGTGCGTGGTCCCGACAAGATCATGGCCAGCTTCGACACGCTTGGCAGGGCCGGCGGATGGATCGGCGCGCTGGTCGGCGAGCCGTTGCGCAGCCTGATCGCCTCGGGCGGGGCCATCGTCGTGCTGGTCGCGACTTCCATCGGCGGGGCGCTGGTGCTGACCGGTGCATCGCTTCGGACCATGTTGACGCACACCAGCAAGGGTGTTGGTGCGGTTGCGATGCCGATCGGGCGCCGGGCACGCACAGCATTCGGCAACATGTCGACGTTGAAGAGTGATCGCCAGGCGTCGGGCGAGCTGCCGATGCCGACGGTGTACGACGCAGCGCTCGACGACGACTGGGACGAACCCGACAAGCCACACAAGCCCCGGGCACCTCGCCAGCTTCCGCCGCCTGGCACCGTCGATCCCGGATTGACCGAGCAGTCCGAGCTCGAACTCGGTCCCGGTGCGAAGCGCGGCCAGTGGGTGCTGCCGCCCGGAAACATCCTCACCCGATCGACGCAGCAAACCATCAACAAGGCGGAGGTCGAAGCCCGCGGTCGAACCCTTGTCGACGCCCTCACCTCGCACGGTGTCGAGACCAAGCTGCTCGGCCAAACGGTCGGCCCCACCGTCACGCGCTACGAGCTCGAACTGGGCTCGGGCGTCAAGGTCGCCAGGGTCACCAGTCTCAACCGCGACATCGCCTACGCGATGGCTGCCACCGACGTTCGAATTCTTGCTCCCATCCCCGGTCGCTCGGCGATCGGTGTCGAGGTCCCAAACCACACCCGTCAACTCGTCAGCCTCGGCGACATCATGGCGTCGGCCGAGGCCAAGACAGCAACCCATCCGCTCGACGTTGCCATCGGCAAAGACATCGCCGGCCGGTCCGTTTTCCTCAACCTCGCCACCACACCGCACCTCCTCATCGCTGGCACCACGGGCGCCGGCAAGTCGAGCGGTCTCAACTGCATCCTCACCTCCATCCTCATGCGCAGCACGCCCGAACAGGTCAAGCTCATCCTCATCGACCCAAAGCAGGTCGAGATGGGCCAGTACAACCGCTTGCCGCATCTGCTCACTCAGCCGGTCACCAATCCGAAGAAGGCTGCCAACGCGCTCGGGTGGGCGGTCAAGGAGATGGAACGCCGTTACGACCTGCTATTCGAGGTCGGGTTCCGCGACATCACTGGCTACAACGCGGCCTACGACCGCGGCGAACTGAAGCCCGACCCGGGTTCCGATCGCGAGTTCACACGGCTGCCCTACATCGTCATCATCGTCGACGAACTCAACGATCTGATGATGGTGGCCGCCCGCGACGTCGAGGAGAGCATCACTCGTATCGCCCAAAAGGCCCGTGCCGTCGGCGTGCACTTGATCGTCGCCACCCAGCGGCCATCGGTCAACGTGATCACCGGTGTCATCAAGGCCAACATTCCGGCACGCGCCGCGTATGCGGTCAACAGCCTCACCGACAGCCGGGTCATCCTCGATCAACCGGGTGCCGAGAAGCTCGTCGGCAAAGGCGACATGTTGCTGCTGCCCGGCAACTCCAATGTCTCGCAACGCATCCAAGGCTCGTTTGTCAGCGAGGAGGAGGTCCGCAAGGTCGTTGCCCACTGGCGGCGTCAGGCTCCCGAAGTCGAGTACGTCAGTGGCGTCGAGGGCGCAGACGACGCCGGTGGAAGCGGCTTGTTCTCGACCGGCAGCGGCGACGACGACGAGGACGAGACCCTCATGCGCCAGGCGATGGAGCTGGTGGTGCGCAGCCAGCTCGGGTCGACATCGATGTTGCAGCGCAAGTTGAAGGTCGGCTTCGCCCGAGCCGGACGGCTGATGGATCTGCTCGAGCAGCGTGGTGTGGTCGGGCCGAGCGAGGGCTCGAAAGCGCGGGCCGTGCTGATGACGGTTGAAGAATTCGAGTTGCTGCAGCAGGCGTATCGCGAGCGCGACCTGTAATTGGCACGGCTCGCTTCACGCGTAGCACCACCTGACACAATCCAGCGATGCACGAGATCACCGAGATCACGTCAGGATTGCGCTTTCCCGAAGGGCCGATCGCCATGCTCGATGGCTCGGTGATCCTGGTCGAGATGTTCGGGCCGCGGCTCACTCGAGTTTCACCCGACGGAACGAAGGAGACGATCGCCGAGATTGCGGGAGGTCCAAATGGCGCAGCAATCGGTCCGGATGGCGCGCTCTACCTCTGCAACAACGGCGGGTGCTTCACGCCGGTCGATCTCGGCGGAATGCTGCTGCCGGGTCCACATGATCCGAGCAGTTACATCGGTGGTCGAATCCAACGCGTCGACCTGTCGACCGGAACTGTCACCGAGCTCTACAGCGAATGCGAGGGATGGCCGCTACGTGCGCCCAACGATCTCGTGTTCGACAACGATGGAGGGTTCTGGTTCACCGATCACGGCATCCGCGACCGGGCGACCAGGACCAGCGATCTGACCAGCATCTATTACGCCAAGGCTGATGGCAGTTACATCAGCGAGCAGGTTCATCCGACCGAAGCGCCGAACGGCATTGGCTTGTCGCCAGACGGATCCACGGTGTACTGGGCCGAGACGTTCACGGGTCGCGTGTTCCGACGATCGGTCGCT
>JAENVT010000540.1 GCA_016650435.1 Ilumatobacteraceae bacterium | reverse complement strand
TGGTCGAGGCCACGAGGAAGCCGGCGAACAGCACCACGATTCCTACGAGCAACGTCACCGCAAAAGCCCTGTCCTTGCCGAGCCTGCCTGCCAACGTGCCACTTGCCGACAGAACAAGGGTGCCAGCGGCGATCAACAGGTTGCCGACGACGAGCTGGCCCGGTGACGACGCACCACGACGCAGGCCCGACATCGCTGGCTCACGATGCCGCAATAATCGATAAACACTCCACAGCGCGCCGGCGATGATCACGACCGCAGCAACGCCCGAGCCGGCAGCGGCAAGCACCCGCGGCGCTACACCGAAGACGTCTTTGCCCGTTGGCAGTTCCGTGCCCGCAACGCCGGCGCGAGTCGGGGCGAACAGCACAACGCCAGCGCTGAAACCGCTGAACAGAATCAGCCACCATCGCACCCGGTCGCCGATGGTTCGCCCGGCAAGCAGGTAGACCGTTCCCAGGGCGAGCCATGGCACATTCAACACGGCACCCGCGAGATAGAAGACGCGAAAACTTGCCAGGCTCCAGCCGCCCGTCTCCGCCCACCACAGTGCGCCGGCGCCGACAGCGAACAAAGCCAGCGACACCGACCACGCCAAGTCGTGCGGGCGGCGTCGCCGCAGCCATCGGTCCAGCGTGCTGAGGGCAAAGCCAACTGCTACCAGCGTCGCAGCGACGGCCAGGGCAGCGTTCATCGTTGCCCGACCGTAGCTGCCCGGCTCCCCCGGCGTCCCGACGTGACAAAGAAACTGGTACAGAAGGGACCTGCTGCTTTGTGAACGTGTGCACGAGTGCCTAACGTTTGTGCTTAGGTATGGCTCCCGAACGCACTCGTCGACGCATCCCAGATGCCACCGTTGCCCGGCTGCCTGTGTACCTCCGAATCCTCACCGAGCAAGGCGACGAAGGTGTCGACAGCATCTCGTCCGAGCGGCTCGCCGAACTGGGTGGTGTCAACGCCGCAAAGGTTCGCAAAGACCTGAGCTACCTCGGTAGTTACGGCACGCGTGGCGTCGGCTACGAGGTCGCCTATCTCGTGTATCAAATCCGCCGCGAGCTCGGCCTCACCCACGACTGGCCGGTGGTGATCGTCGGCGCCGGCAACCTCGGTCAGGCACTTGCCGGGTACGGCGGTTTCAGTGAACGCGGATTTCCCGTTGCCGGAATTGTCGACATCGACGAAGCGAAGGTTGGCTCGGTGCTCAGCGGAGTACGCGTCCGGCACATCGACGAACTACCGCAGATCGTGCAGACCAAGCGCGTCAGCATCGGCGTCGTCGCCACACCCGCCAGCGCAGCCCAAGACGCGGCTGATCGTTTGGTGCGCGCCGGTGTCACCAGCATCTTGAACTTCGCTCCAGTCGTGCTCGCCGTGCCGCGTGTCATCGAGGTTCGCAAGGTCGATCTCGCCGTCGAGTTGCAGATCCTCAGCTATCACGAGCAGCGCCGCGCTGGCGGCGCCATTCACGCGGTCGGGCCCCGACCGGCGAGCGCATAGGCAGCTGCCATGTCGATCGTGGTCATCGGTGTCAGCCATCGCACAGGAACGGTACCGCTGCTCGAAAGACTCGCGATTCGGCCCGACGAGCAGGGCAAGGCGATCGCCGGTCTGGTAACCCGGCACAACGTCAGCGAAGCCGTCGTGTTGAGCACCTGCAACAGGACCGAGATCTACGCAGTCGCCGAACGCTTCCACGGCGCATACGCCGACATTCGTGACTTCCTCTGCGACCTCGCCGGTCTCGGACCCGACGACCTCCACCCCCACCTCTACAGCCAACACGACGACGCCGCCGTGACTCACCTGTTCGAGGTCGCCGCCGGCCTCGACTCGGCTGTGCTGGGCGAGAGCGAGATCCTCGGTCAGGTGCGTTCGGCGTGGGAACTCGCCCAGGTCGAGGGTGGCGCAAAGGCCACGCTCAACCTGTTGTTCCGTCATGCGATCGAGACCGGCAAGCGAGCACGCACCGAGACCTCGATCGGTCGGGGTACAGCGTCGGTCAGTCATGCCGCAGTCGAGATGGCGACCGAGCGTCTTGGGACGTTGGTGGGCCGTCGAGTGCTCGTGGTCGGCGCCGGCGTAATGGGCGAAGGAATCGCCGCCGCGCTGGTGCACGCCGGTGCCAACGACATCGTGGTCTCAAACCGCACCACGCAACGCGCCGAACAACTAGCAGAGCGCATCAGCGGCCGCGTCGTGCCATTTGCCGATCTACCGACGGCACTCTCCGAAGCCGACGTCTTGCTGACGTGCACAGGTGCCGGTGTCACGCTGATCGATTTCGAACTGCTTCGATCCGCCCGTGGCCAGTCGTCGCCGCCGCTGTTGATCGTCGACATCGCCGTGCCGCGTGACGTTGCGCCTGAAGTCACTCGCCTCCCCGATGTGACGCTGCTCAATCTCGACGACCTGCGCGATTGGGCAGGCCATGCATTGATGCTGCGCGCCGAGGAAGCCCATCGCGTCAACGACATCGTGTCGGAGGAAGTCGAACGGTTCGGTGTCGAAGCAACAGCACGACAGGCTGCACCGCTTGTCGCTCAACTGCGCCAACGCGCCGAGACGATCCGTCGCGCCGAGATCGAACGGTTCACCGCGCGGCTCGCAACACTCGACGACTCGCAACGCGCCGCCGTAGAAGCCATGACGAAGGGCATTGTTGCCAAGCTCTTGCACACTCCATCGGTGAAGCTGAAAGACGACGCCGGAACTCCCCAAGGCGAACGCAACGCGGCCACTGTCCGCGACCTGTTCGACCTCGGCTGAAACTGATGGACGGCGACCGGCCGCTGCGTTTGGCGACTCGAGGCAGTGCCCAGGCACGAACGCAAGCACAGGGGGTCGCCGACGCATTGATGGCCGCCAATCCCGGTTGCGGCGTCGAGTTGGTCTTCGTCGAGACGTTGGGCGACCGCACCGCGCAAGACAACGTTCCACTGCACTCCATCGGTGGTCAAGGTGTGTTCGTCAAAGAAGTCCAGAGTGCCGTGCTACGCGGAGACGCCGACATCGCAGTGCACTCCGCGAAGGATCTGCCATCGATCACCGCCGAGGGATTGCAGCTCGCTGCGTTCTGCAAACGGCGCGATGCGCGAGACGTGCTGATCGGCTCGACGCTCGCTGGATTGGCCGACGGGGCACCCGTTGCCACCGGTTCGGTACGACGGCGTGCGCAGTTGAAGGTTGGGCGACCCGATCTCCACTTCCTCGAACTGCGCGGCAACATCCACACGCGCCTCCGCAAGGTGCCCGATGGTGGTGCGATCGTGATGGCTGCGGCCGCACTACACGTGCTCGATCTGGTCAGCGCGATCACCGACTACCTTCCGCCGTCAAGCTTCGTCCCAAGTCCAGGGCAGGGTTGTGTTGCCGTCGAGTGCCGAGTCGACGACGACGAGATCGTCGCGATGCTCGCCGCTGTCGATCACGTCCCCACGCGGCTCGCCGTCGAAGTCGAGCGGGCATTCCTTGCCGAACTCGGCAGCGGTTGCTCGATGCCGGTTGGGGCTCATGCCGCCGACGGCAGCCTGACGGTCTTTCTCGGTGCTGCGGATGGGGTCCGGCATGTGACGGAGTCGATCGTGCTTCCCGGCGACCACGACCTCGCCATTGCGCACAGCGCCGAACTGGCCCGCTCGGTGCACAACCGGTTGCAATGAACTCGCTGGCGGGGCGCTCTGTCGTGATCACCCGCGCCGCCGCTCAGGCCGACGCAACCGTGGAGCTTGTTCGATCGTTCGACGCGATACCGATCCTCGTCCCGTTGATCGAGATCGTCGACGAACCGCTCGGTATTGCCGAGTTGGCTGCGCTCGACCTCGCCCAGATCGACTGGATCGTCGTCACCTCACCGAATGGCGCCCAGCGTGTGGCACCGTTGTTGGATCCGGCCTCTTCATCTCCGCGACTCGCCGCGGTGGGTTCGGCGACCAGCGCCGCCCTGCCGCGCTGCGAGCTCGTTGCCGACACGCAGAGTGCGCTCGGCTTGTTGCAGGTCTTCCCAAAGGGTCCGGGCAGAGTCGTGGTCGTTCAGGCAATCGATGCGGAGCCGACGCTGGTGGTGGGATTGATCGAACACGGCTGGCGCGCTGCTGCAATCAGCCCGTACCGGACGGTGCAAGCGACGCCGACGACCGAACAGCGCGACGCCGCACTAGTGGCTGATGCTGTGCTGTTCGCCAGCGGCTCGGCGGCACGCGCCTGGGCATCGACTTTCGGGCAGCGCACGCCGCC
>JAENVT010000539.1 GCA_016650435.1 Ilumatobacteraceae bacterium | reverse complement strand
GTTGTCGGTGACCGGCCAATCAGGACGGTCACCACCAGTTTCCTGCGGCCGGCATTCGCGAAACCAGCGACCGTCAGTGTCGACGTCGTGCGAGCGGGCCGCTCCATCACCAACCTGGCCGTGACCCTCACCCAATCGGCGAAGGTTGTGGTGATCAGTCACGTCATTGCTGCCGAGGCCGCCGAAAGCACTGCGTGGGACACAGCGACCGAACTCGATCTGGTACCGATCGAACAATGCGTGCCCATCGCACCACCCGACGGGATCGGTCACTTCGCCCACGGCGTGGCGATGCTCGATCCCGCCGATCTTCAGTGCCGGAGGCATCGCCCTGGAGAAGGGACTGATCACTGATCCCGCAGGTCGCATCCTGGCCGAATCGTTCCATACCCGCTGGACAGCTGGGCCTGATCAACTCCCGTCGTAACTGACGCGCGACAATCTGCTCGGTGATCATGGCGACAGATCGAGCCGGTTGTCGTTGCGGCAACCTCGGCTGTCCAAGGCGGAGACGTCGCTGCGCTGAAGCGTCTGCTTGTGGACCATCCCGAGTTGGTGACTGCAATTTTCGCCTCGGAAGAGGACCGTGCCCGCGGAGTCGGCCGCACCCTGCTTCACGTGGCGACCGACTGGCCCGGCAACTTTCCGAACGGTCCTGAAACCGTCGCGGCACTGGTCGAAGCCGGCGCCGATGTCAATGCCAGGTTCACTGGACCACATACCGAGACGCCCTTGCACTGGGCCGCGAGTAGCGACGATGTCGCCGTACTCGACGCGCTGTTGGATGCCGGTGCCGACATCGAGGCGCGCGGTGCGGTGATCGGCGGCGGGACACCGATGGCCGATGCCACAGCGTTTGGTCAATGGAAGGCGGCCCGTCGACTGCTCGAACGTGGAGCAACCACGACGATGTGGGAAGCATCTGCGCTCGGCCTGCTCGACCGGGTCGAGGCGTACTTCGCTGCAGATCCTCAATCGGCCGCGGATGATGTGACTGCGTGTCTGTGGGGTGCGTGTCACGGTGGCCATCGCGATGTCGCCGCGTTCCTGCTCGAACACGGAGCCGATTCGAATTGGATCGGCTGGGACGATCTGACCGCCCTCGATGCCGCCGAACGCGCCGAAGCCGCCGACGTCGTCGAATGGCTGCGCAGCGTGGGAGCCAAGTCAGCCTCCGAACTCCGCTCGTAGCTGGGTTGATGGTTTGTCCCGAACCTCGCTGGGGTATCGGTCTCTGAGAACCGGAGGCCCGATGTCCAACGTTGCGGTGATCGCCAACACTCAGAAACTTGTCAAGAAGGACGCCCGCCGCTTGCGCAGCGCGCTCGCTGCTGCGGACCTCAACGCCCGCTGGTACGAGGTCGAAAAAGGTTCCGATTCGAAATCAGCCGCGAAATCGGCGTTGAAGCGCGGTGCCCAGACGATCGTCGTGTGTGGTGGTGATGGAAGCGTGCGCGCCGCAGCAGAAGCAATCGTAGATACTCAAACGGCTCTCGCAGTTGTTCCGAGCGGCACTGCCAACCTGTTCGCCTCAGGGCTTGAACTTCCGACTGACATCGACGAGATCGTCGAGGTGATCGCCCGCGGTGATCGCCGCACCATCGACACCGCCGTGTGCAATGGCATGACGTTCAACGTGATGGCCGGTAGCGGATTCGATGTGGGGATGCTCACTGATGCCGAGGAGAGCAAGGAGCGTCTCGGAACGTTTGCATACGTCGGGGCAGCGGTGCGCGAGACCCGGCACCGGAAGATGTTCGACACGAAGATCACCGTCGGCGATGAGGTCTTCTACGAGGGCCCCGCTAGTTGTGTTCTCGTTGGCAATACCGGCTCATTGAAGGGAGGCATCGAGGCATTCCCTGGTGCCACCTTCACCGATGGCCGATTGCACGTCGCCGCGGTCACCGCGACCGGCATGCGTGAGTGGGCCAACTTGATGCTGACCGCCGTGTTGCGCAAGCAGCAATGGTCTGGGCATACCGAGGTCGGCGAGGGCACATCGATCACCATCAAGTTCGACCGCAAACGCAGGTTCGAACTCGATGGCGGGGTGAAGGGCAAAGCGAAGAAGCTCGAGTTCGAGATCAAGCCGCGCTCACTCGTGATCTGCGCGCCGTCGACCTGAGCGGGGGTCGTTGCATCGTCTCAGGTCCGACGGGTCGCTCTCGGGTTAATCCGGTGATCGACCGACCAGCGGAACTGCAGTGCTCGATATCACTCACGGCAGTTATGTGCGACCTGTCGGACCCTGCTGCTGGCACAGAGATCGAACGACAGTGACGCCAATCATCAGAAACACGACTGCCACGAACTCAAAGGGCACGAAGACAATCGCGTACAAGGAGAACACGGTGAAGTTCCACCAGACAACCAAGACGGCAACGAGACGCTTCTGATTGCTCACGCTGATCGACGAAACTCGTAGCGCTGGGCGCGAAATGGGCGTATGCGGCCCATTTCGGTGCCAGCGATGATCGAAGACGGCCGCGCCGAACTTCCGAAATGGAGCGGGTTGGCAACTGAGATCGGCGTTGTGGCCAGCAGATACGACTAGCGGCTTGTTGCGTGCTCTGGTACAGGTTCGGCCGAGGCCACACCTTGCGGGTGATCGGCCACCGGGTCGCCCAGGCGCTGAGCCCGACCGCCGAAGATGATTGCGACGATGGTGAACCATCCCCAGCCGATTATTAGGCCGGCGATGACGTCACTCAGCCAATGAACGCCCAGGAGGGCGCGACTGGTGGCCACTGAGACAGCTATCAGCGCAGCGCCCGCAGCGAGCGTCGCCCGAACAAGACGAGATCTGTCGCGGCCGAGTACCAATGCGATTCCCATCCAGCACGCGGCTGCGGCCACCGTGTGGCCGGACGGGAACGAGTATCCGTGAACGACCACCAGTCGTTCGACCACCAATGGGCGATCGCGGTGGACGATGACCTTGAGAACGTTGTTGAGCACCAGTTCGCCGATACCGATCGCGGCCACGAACACGAAGACCTCCCGACTTCGACGGCGGAAGTAGTCGACGCAAGCGGTGATGAGCAGTGCAGCGATGATCACCACGGTGCTCCCGAGCTGGGTGATCCATTTCATAGCCTGGGCCGCCGCCGACGTACTGTGCAGAGAGCCCCACTTCGCGACCGAATTATCGGCCGCGGCGAAGCCGGTGTGGTTGTCGATCATGTCGAGGATGACACCGGTGAAGATGGCGACAGCGAACAGAATCAGAAGACTGGCAGTTAACAAGAAGCCGCCAGCCGATTTGCGGTCCATGCGCTCACGGAGAAATCTGGTGAGGCGGGGGTGACGCCACAGCGACCGACGGACCGCCCGTTCTGCGGCGGCCGGATCGACCGGATCTGATTGGATCTTGCGCGACACCGAGATCCCGAACGCGATCAACGCGGCTGCGAGCCCACACAGAAAGATGATGATCGTCGGCTTCATGGCCAGCTCTATGCGTGCGCTAGATCAGCAGTGGACTGATGTTCCTTGGACGTCGACTCGACCTCGATGTGCCGGTCGGCAGCGGCCCGAGTGAGAACGGTCACCGTGGCGATGACGCTTGCACCGCCGAGCAGAGCACCGAAGACGACGTCGGTGAAGAAGTGCATGCCGCGATACATCCGAGCCAGTCCGACACACACCGGCAGGATCGCGGCGAC
>JAENVT010000538.1 GCA_016650435.1 Ilumatobacteraceae bacterium | reverse complement strand
TAGCCGGCCGGGTGAGTCGCCCTGGGATCGTTGGAGAGCTCGTTGTCAGGGCGATGGTGTCGGCGTTTCGGTTGGCGGGTTGGTAGACAGTTTGCTGTCGCTGTTATATAGGACGAGTGGTTGGACGGCTTGCTGTCCAGATGACGAGGGCGAATCCGATGAGCAGTACCACGTCGCCGACGCTGAGGATATTGGCCATCGGCCAGTTCCTCGGCGTTGCGATGTTGTCGCCGAGGAAGGCCAAGTGAGCGTTGGCGGTCGGGGTTGAGTTCTCGAATTGTCCGCTGACGTGGCGGCCGATCGTGCGTGCCGCCGAGCTCGATGTTGGCATGATCCCGGCGTTGGCCACAATAGCAATGAAGTTGCACAGCCAACCGACGGCGATCACGGGGAGCCACTGGAGGCTCCAATTCAGGGCAATGACCACTCCGATTAGGAGGTATGTCGACACGTGCAGAGATCTCGCTAGCGCTTCGGATCTGAGGTCGAACACGGAGATGATCATGATCTGAACGGCAAGGGCTCCGGTCACTAGCCACCCGCCTCGGAGGTGGATCTTCGAAAGTGGCCCATAGTGACCGCCGATCAAAGGGACGCAAGCGAGGCAAGCGAGGGCAAGGATGGCGATCAACATCCGCCGCCTCCGTTGACCGCGACGAGCGAAACCACGTTGTCTAACGGTCGGTGATCGGCTCCGGCATCGTGGTGTCGTGTAGCGATCCATTCGTTCAATGCAGCCGTGGTCATGGGGCGGGCGACGTAATAGCCCTGCACCGAGTCGCATCCGACACCCGTCAGCCACTTCAACGCCGCAGCGCTCTCGACTCCTTCGGCTACCGATGTGAGTCCGAGGTTTCGTCCGAGGTCGATGATCGATCGGACGATTACCTGGTCACCGTCTCGCTCGAGCACATTGGTGACGAATGAGCGGTCGATCTTGATCTCGCTGATTGGCAGGTCTCGGAGGTAGGCGAGCGACGAGTAGCCGGTGCCGAAGTCGTCGATTGACAGACGGATGCCGGTGTCGCTCAACTGCTCGAGTACTTTCCGGGCGCGCTGAGGATCTGCCATGATCGAGCTTTCTGTGATCTCCAGTCGCAGCAAGCTGGGCGGCAGCCCATTGTCGTCGAGCACCGTCGATACCTCGCGCAAGATCTCTCCGTCGTGGACGCTGCGTGCGGATAAGTTGACCGCGACAGTCAACGGTGTGCCGTCGCGGCGCCACTTGGCGGCTTGCGCCACGGCTGTGCGTAGGACGTGGGATGTCAGTGGGCGGATCAGTCCGGTGTGCTCGGCGAGGGCGATGAATTCCGACGGCGGCACGAGGCCCAGACGCGGGTGGAGCCACCGCACCAACGCTTCAACTTCGTGAACCCGACCAGAGGTCAGGTCGAGTTTGGGTTGGTAGTACAACTGGACCGAGCCGTCGGCGATGGCGGTGCGCAGCTCGCCCATCAGTTCGAGACGTCGGGTCGTGTTGTGATCGAGGTGTGGGTCATATCGTTCAACGACGGTGCGATGCGTCTTGGCCAGGTACATGGCGATGTCGGCCCGCTTCATCAGAACCTCGTCGGCGGTACCGTCCGTGGGGTACACGGCGATGCCGATGCTGGCCCCGACTTCGATGTTGAATCCCTCGAGGCGGAACGGTGCTTCGAGGGCTTTGGCGATCCGGTGGGCGATCGCGATCGCCTCGGGTTCGTCCGCCAGATCGGGCAATAGCACCGAGAACTCGTCGCCACCGAGGCGCGCAACGGTCCCGTCCGCCGGGAGCACGTCGCTGATGCGCGGACCGATCATGCGTAACAGGCCATCACCTGCTTGGTGACCGAGGGTGTCGTTGATCTCCTTGAACCGGTCGAGGTCGATCAGCAGCACAGCCCCTCTTGCCGATGGGCGTCGAGTGTGGTGCTGGACGGACCTCGTCAAGATGGACGAGAAATGAAACCGATTCGGAAGATCAGTAAGGGAGTCATGCAAGGCCAGATGTTCCTTCTCGGCCGACAAGGTCGCGCTGCGGTAGACGGCGAAGATCGGCAAGAGCAACAGCGGGAGTGCAGCGATGCTCTCAGCGGTGACGATGACGACGATGGGCGTCAGGGCGAGGAGAACGAAGTCTGAGCTCCACTCGCTTCGTATCGTCGCTCGGACCGTCGGGACGACGTGCTGCGCGCTGTGAAAGGCCATGGCCACTCCGACAAGCACGTTGTTGGCGAAGAAGTAGGCCAACGCGGCGGCAGCGACCGCGAGACCCCATCTCGGAGTGAGCACGAGACGATCGAGCGACGTCACATGAGCGTCGATCGCATCGAAGACCGCCGCTGCCGCGCCCCAAGACAACCAATATTGAGCGA
Organism: Ilumatobacteraceae bacterium; assembly: GCA_016650435.1. The sequence continues at coordinate 3,767 of JAENVT010000538.1, read as the reverse complement.
CGTTGAAGATCACCTTGATCCGTGGCTTGCGCAGTTTTGCATCCGCCAAGATCGACGCAACGGCCTGGGCCAACATGGCCGGCAGCGGGCCGAATGACAGAAGGATCGCGAACGCGAATGTCGTTGAGGCAACGATGTCGTCGACGCCGCCGTCACGAACAACACTGATCGGCCGCATCTCGCACAAACAAAGAACCAAGAGAAGGAAGCCAAGCTCCCCCCATCGACCATTAGGAGAGCGCAATCCGAACCGATGCCAGTAGACAGCCGCGAGCATGGAAGCCGCAACGGCGAGCACGCAGACATAACCGGTCAGCAACCGGCCATTGCCCCGCCAACGTTTCCACCACACCATGAAATCCTTCCCGCCAGAGCAAAACCCGGTCGGGCATCGAAGACATCCGACCGGGTTCGGCTAGTTCATCCCCACTTCTTGCTCGCCGCGGCAACGACTACCAGTGCCACCAAGGACACTGCCGGTACGATGCGCGTGGCGACTGATTTCCACTTGATCATCAAAAGAATCACCTCCGCCTTCACACTGGGTCGAGAATCTCCCGACCCCCGATCATCGGTAGTCTTAAGCCCCGACTCCACCAAGATTGAGAATCGCTTGACGGTCGATAGGTCGAACGAACTACTCGGCGCACTCCATTGGGTCCCAGCATGTGCGCTTGCGGTCTAGGCCGAGGCCACGTGTCGGCTGTACGTGCGTTGTGCGGCTTGCTTGGACACGCCGAGCATCGCTCCGATCTCAGACCAGGATCGGTTGGCTTCATCGCCGGTCTGATGATCGGGCGAACACCGGTGTATCTCGGCAAGAAGCTCGGACCGTCACAGCTCAAGCTCACGGTGCTCGCGGCTCTGGTGACACCCTTAGCCGTGCTCGTGGTCGTGGCCATTTCGACAGTCGTCGCGGCCGGGACCACCAGCCAACCCGGCGTTCATGGCCTCACAGAGATGCTCTACGCATCGGCATCGGCCGCCAACGGAAACGGGTCCGCCATGGGTGGTCTCACGGTGAACGGCACGTGGTGGCTGACGAGTCTCGCGGTGGCGATGCTGGTCGGACGATTCTTGGTCATCGTGGCTGTCGTTGCCCTCGCCGGGTCATTCATCGAGCAACCGAGACGCGCCGGCGGCACCGCCGACCTCGACACCGGATCAAGCACCTTCACAATGCTGCTGCTCGCGGTGGTGCTCATCGTCGGCGGCACGACCTATTTCGCAAGTCTCGCGCTCACCGTCATCCGTGCGATCCGAAGCTGATGAGACGCTCGCGTCAATGGTCGCGGAAGCGGAGCAGCCCGACCCCGAATTGGTCGGCGAGCGCGACCGCTGCGTGACGCTGATCAGTGGTCAGCGACGTGCCCACCGTCAGCTCCGGGAAGGCCATCACAAAATCACCCTGCAGCCTTCCGTGCACCCTCACTGGCAGGCCGACAAGGCCACCCGCCGAAGGATCGATGTTGGCCGGCACCCGAATGAAATTGTGCCGGAGCTCGGGCATCGACTTCGGAATCGCGCCACTGACGTATCGACACGACTTGAGGTCGAGAAGACGTGTGAGTTCTCGGGCGGCGAGCCCTACGAGTTCACCGGAACTCTCGGCGCCTGCCGTGAGTTCGGCCCGCTCAAAAAGCGCTTGGAGTTTCGACTCGTTGGTCGCCGCTCTAGCACCGCTGCGCCGCGCACGTTCCACCAACTCGCCGGCGATGACACCGATCATCGCGAGGAGGACGGTTGTTTGCAGATCGTCAGACGTCGTGATCCGAAGCGAGTTGTACGGGCGGGTGAAAAAAACATCGAATGCGAGGGCAGCCGAAACCGAGGAGACGATTCCTTCCGAACGGCCACCAACAACTGACACGAACAACACCACCACGACGAGTCCAAGGGCAACGTTCGTGTTTTCGACGCGGCCGCGAAACGGAATGAGTGAGACGACGATGGCGATGGGAAGACACGCAGCGATCGGCATAGCGAGTACGACTCGATTGCGCACGACTACATGGTGCCGGGACTCGGCGCCACACGACAACGTCCGCCCGCCCGCTCTTTCGACTTCCGGCGACAGGTGCCTCATTGCCGTCTTGATCTTGCCGCGCCCCAAATGAGGGCCGTTCGCCGACGAGACGTAGTGGATTTGGTTAGGAATCGCGCCCAGCACTATGGCCGTTGGTGTTACTCGCAACGTAGATAGAGTCCGTCGCGAGAGGAGTGCCGTCGGACGGCACCTCCGGGTTGCTGACGGGAGCCGACATGATGAGTGGTTCAAGTACTTCTCCGAGAACGCGGCGCTGGCCAAGGCGTCCCCTCGGGAACCAGGCGTTCCTCGGAGTCGCGGGTCTGCTCGCTCTCTTCGTGGCGTTCGCCGCTCTGGCCATTCTGCTGGTGGCGAAACTCAATCGTGAGGAGAAGCATTCCGACACTGCCAACATCGCGTATGTGAACGCGGTTCAGGAGGCTGCGCTCGAGGCGAAAGGGATCGCGAACGATCAGCGCGGCTTCCTGCTGAGCGGTGACGAACAGTTTCTAGATGAGGCCGAACGCCGGGCTGTGGACGCCGTCGCGGCTTTCGCGGCGGCGTCAGCCGCAGCGCGTGAGAACTCCGAGCGCGACGCGATCATCGCGGCGAAGGACGGCTTCGATCGCTGGTTTGCCGCTGTGCAAGTGGAGGTTGACCAATTTCAGAATGGCGATCGGCAGGACGCGATCAATCAGTCGCTGACAGCCGACCGCGACCTTCGCAAGGCTTACGAAGCGTCGATCGCGACGGCACAACAGATCGGCACAACCGGGGTGAGGGCTGATCGCGACACGGTCGCGCAGGCCGCGGCGCAAACGATTCGACTGCTCCTCGCCGGTCTCGTGGTCGCCCTCGTGATCGGTGTCCTCATCGGATTGTGGCTGCTCCGTTCAATCGCCCGGCCGCTCTACCGACTGATGGATCACTTCTTTCCCTGACCCGCGGCGCTCCGCTAGATGTGAGGGCTCTGGGAGATAGGCGGCGCAGCGCGCTCTTCGGAGTTGGAGGGGCGGGCGAGGCGCATGAGGACCTGGGCAACGGTCCACAGTGAGGCGACAATCATCACAAGCCGCACCGACCTGATGTCGTGCTGGGCGATGGCCAGCCAGGTCATCGACGCCAGCCAGGCGATCATAAACGTCAGCGAGACCGCCCGATGCTCGCGCACCGACACCGGATGGGCGAACTGCACGCGCGACAGGGTCAGAACACAGAAGATCACGCAGATGACGAAGTTCACCCATGGATCCGCTCGGATGAGGAACAGCGAGGGGATGATCATGTTCCATTCCGCCGGGAATCCGTTGAACCACCCATCGGGGGTCTCCTGGTCGGTCCGCGCCATCCACAGCGCGCTGACGAACAGGATTGCGAAGCACATCGGGCCGACGGTGTCTTCGGGTAAGACGCCGAACTTGTTGACGAACGCGACGGGCACGATCGTGCATGTGAAGTAATCGATGATCAGATCGAGTGAGTTTCCATTGAGAGTCGGTATGCGCAATCGGACGTCGAGCTTGCGAGCGATCGGCCCGTCGACCCCGTCAAGTATCAGCGCGCCGACGAGCCACAAGATGGCGGCTCGGGCGTGGCCGTCGATCACAGAATTCAGCCCGACGTAGCCGACGATCACTCCGCTGGCCGTGAGGGCATGCACAGCCCACGCATTGCGAATTTTGCGGTTGGAGTACTCCGTCATGGACACATCTCGATCAGGCGCACGCTCGACACATCCGAG
>JAENVT010000537.1 GCA_016650435.1 Ilumatobacteraceae bacterium | reverse complement strand
TGCCTGTCGATGTCGGCCATGTCCGTGCCGCGTTGGAACACATCGCCGGTGCCGCGTACGCCGATGAGACCGGTCGGGGGCATCACACCCGGATCGCTGACGCGTTCAGCGAGTTGTGTCAGGCATACAACTCCGGGACCGTCACCGGTGGGCGCGAGCGCCCCAAGGTGTTGATCACGGTGCCGTTCGAGACTGTTGTCGAGCGAGGCGCAGCACGCGGGGTGATCATCGGCGTCGAGGCGACGATCTCGGGTGACGCGGTGCGCCAGATGTGTTGCGATGCCGAACTGAACCGGGTTGTCACCCGTGGCCGCTCAGCGATCCTCGACTACGGCACCACGACTCGTTTGGCTTCTGATTCGCAGTACTACGCGCTGGTCGCTCGCGATGGCGGATGTCGATGGCCTGGATGTGACCGCCCGCCCGGATGGTGCCAGGTCCATCACATCGACGAAGTGTTCCTCGAAGACGGACCCACCGATCTGAAGAAGATGGATCTGAACTGTTCAACACACCACGACTACGTCCACCACCGAGGATGGAAATACATCGGCGACAGCGACGACTTATGGCTACGAAAACCCGACGGAACACTCATCCCCGCACCACCACGCGGACCAGCATTCACCCACCCACAACAACTCCAACTGGCCACCGCATGAGTTGCGCGACTCGGCAGGGCAGTCCGCGAAATGTTGATGCGCAAGTATTGCCGCGACCGCGGTTACGACGGGAGCTTGACCACGGCGTCGCCGAGACGTTCGATGTCGGCGCGGTCGCAGTAGATCTGCGCGGAGATTCGTGTCGTCAGTCCGTCGGGATTGACGTAGATCGGCACCTCGATCGCTTCGGCCTCCAGCGCGGCTCGCACACGTTCGGCGTCATCGGCGGTCGAGCCGAACTCGGCGGGCAGGCGCACGTTGACCATCGACCCGATCATCTCCTCGGGTGTGGCGAAGCGCGTTCCCCAGCGGTCGGCGAGGTATTGGCCGGCCCACCAGGCCAGTTCGTGGTTGTGGCGGTAGATCGCAGCCACGCCCTCCGTGCCGCCGAACTCGTTCAACAGTTCGATCGCAAACGGCGCCGTCAGGAAGTGCGTCGGATCGCGGGTGCCCAGCAGATCGAACTCGGCGGCGATCCCGTGATCGAGTCCCCACGAGATCACCGTCGGATGCAGGTAGCTCTGGTGCTGCTTCGCCGACCACAGCAGGCCGGCGCTGCGCGGGGTCCAAGCCCACTTGTGCAGGTTGGCGACATACCAATCGACGCCGAACGAGTCGATGTCGACGGCGATGTTGCCGGGCACGTGGGCTCCATCGGCCACAACCAGCACGCCGCGTTCGTGGCACAGCGCGGCGATCTCGGCAAGCGGCATGATCATCGCCGTGCCGGGCGTGATGTGGTCGACGATCAGCACACGGGTGTTCGGTCCCAACCCGGCGGCGATGGCTTCGACGTAGTCATGTCGCGCCGCGCCTGGCTGGGGAAGCTCGATCGTGCGCAGTGTGCCGCTGATCGTGCGAGTCACGTAGGTCGCCGCGTTGACGACGCCGCCGTAGCCGAGGTTGGTGACTGCGATCTCGTCGCCGGTGTCGAAAGGAAACGATCGCAGTATGGCGTTGGCGCCGGTGGTGATGTTGTCGACGAACATCAGATCCTCGCCCGCCACTCCCACGAACTCGGCTACCGCTGCTGCAGCAACACGCATGCGCGATGGGTGGGTCATCGTGCCGCGCTCGTCGGCCAACTCGCGAAGCATGAACCGCGCCGGCTGGCGCTCGATCTCGTCGGTGATCGCTCGCTGGTGGGCCAGCACCCGGCGAGGGGTCGCCCCGACTGTTCCGTGGTTCAGGTAGGTGATCTCGGGATCGAGCAGCCATTCGCTGCGCATGGCTGGACCAAAGGTGGGCATCGCCGAAGAGTATCCGTGGTTGGCGTGCACGAGTCGGTGGTTTGGGCCGTGCGGCGGGTGCTGCGACTACCAGCTACAGCGTCAGACCGGGTGGCAACGTCGCAGCGAGCCCCGCATCCAGTTGGGCCCGGGTGCTGTGCATCGTGGCCAGGTCACGCACCCATTCGTAGTAGATCCCCTTGACCGACGCGATCACAGCACCGGCCGCGCGGACGCGGTCGATGCCGTAGTCGTGGTGCGGAGGGGGAGAGGCAGTGGCGTCGGCGATAACGGCGACTCGGTAGCCGAGATCCATCAGACCGATCGCCGACTGGGCAACGCACACGTCGGTCTCCATCCCGACGAGTACGAACTGGCCGCGACCGGTTCGCCGCACGTCGTCGACGATCGACTGTTGACCGGCCAATCCGAAGACCATCTTGTCGTGCACCGTCGATCCGTCCGGCAACTCGTCGACCAATGCAGAAACCAGCGGTCCGTCGTTGGCGATGTCCTCGGCAGTGGCCACGATGGGGATGCCCAGCGCCCGGGCAACGCGCATCAGCCAGGCGATTCGTGCCACCAAAGGATCGCGCTCATCGACAGGCAACTTGTCGAGGAAGTACTGCTGCACGTCGATCACGACCAAGCAACTGTTGCTGCGATCGAACAGCTGATGCGTCTGGGTCATGATCACGCGTGGCTAGCGGGGCCCAACGGCACATCCCACGTCACTTCGGTGCCTCCTTCGGGTCGATCGGCGATCGAGAAGGCACCTCCGAGGGCCTCGGCTCGCACGAGCATGTTGTCGATGCCGCTTGATTTTTGGCCGGATGGGGGGTGGTACCCGACGCCATCGTCGCTGACGCGCAGGGTGAGATGACCCGAGTGCACGCTGACCTGAACGTCGACAGCCGAGGCCCGTGCATGCCGGGCAACGTTCGACAGAGCCTCACGAAGACACAACAAGACGTGACCGCGCACCTGCTCATCCACGGCGCTGTCGATCGGCCCTTCGACGTCGAGCATCGGCTTGAAGCCCAGCGCCGTTGTGGCGTCATCGCACACCATGACGAGGTCGCTGCGCACGCTCTGCTGGGCGGAGCCGAGTTGATGGAGCTCGAAGATCGTCGAGCGCACTTGGCGGATAGAAATGTCGATTTCGTCTACCGAGCGCATGATCCGCTCGACCGCCATCGGCTCCTTCGTGATCTGTGCGGCGGCCTGCAACGACAGGCCGGTGGCGAACAATCGTTGGATGACGTCGTCATGCAGATCTCGGGCAATTCGCTCGCGCTCGTCGAGCAATCCGGCAGTTCGCGCGACCTCGTGGAGGCGGGCATTTTCGATCGCCAAGCCGGCAGCGGCAGCCAAGCCGACCGCAAGCTCTTGATCGACATCGGTGAAGACCTGATCGTCGGCCTTGTCGGTCATGTAGAGGTTGCCGTAGACGACACCGCGCAGCCGGATCGGCACTCCGAGAAACGACGTCATCGGCGGATGGCCTGGTGGGAATCCGAAGCTGTCAGGGTGCGCCTGCAGGTCCGGGAGCCTCAGTGGCTTGGGTTCCAGGATCAACAGACCGAGAATGCCGTGGCCTTCGGGTCGCGCACCGATGCG
>JAENVT010000536.1 GCA_016650435.1 Ilumatobacteraceae bacterium | reverse complement strand
TGGACGCGATGCTTCTAGCCACTTCATGGTAGCGGAGCATGTGTGCAGGTTGGGGGATGCCGGGTGCCGGAAATGTTTCACGTGGAACGTTTGCAGCGGCTCAATCGCCCACTCGACATGTTTCACGTGAAACTTGTCGAGGCATGGCTAGGCCCGGATCAGACGACGAATGCCCTGGTAGATGCCGTCGTCTACGAGAACCGGGCAGCCGACTAATGCTGACGCCCACGTCTCCGTGCGATCCGCGGGCGGTTCGCTCACCAGGCCGACACCGCCGTCGGCGAGCAGCACGCCGATGAACCGAGCGGTGATCGCGACGTCTGCGAAGCTTCGTGCGGTGACCACGTCGAAGCTGTTTGGCGACTGATCGGCGAGTACGGCGACGTCGGCGTTCATTACCGTGGTTCGCTCACCCAGACCCAACGACGTGACGGCCCGGCGTAGCAGGTCGGCTCGGGTCGCCCGACGCTCGACCATCGTGACACTCACATCATGTCGCCGCCAGGCGATCACCAATGCGGGCAGTCCCCCGCCTGAGCCCAGATCGACAAGCGAACGAAAACCGTTTGGGATCAGATCGACGAACCGGTCGGCGTGCGACACGGCGCTAATCAATGATCGCTCGCCGATCGCCCCGCGAGCCTGAATCACCGCCAGCGCGGCGAGTAGCTCTGTGTCGTCAGTCATTGGCCGGCGTGATGACCACACGCCGGTAGGGATCGTCGCCTTCGGAGCGCGTGCCGATTCCTTCGACCTCGCTCAAGGCGTCGTGAACGATCTTGCGATCCGCCGACGACATCGGCTCGAGCACGCGGGCAACACCCGACTGCTTGACCTCGTCGGCCATCTGAGTCGCGAAACGGTCGAGGGCCTCCTTGCGCCGCTGGCGATATCCACCGATGTCGACGCGCAGGCGAGTGTCGTGATCACCAAGTCGTCGCTGCGACGCGACGCGGGCAAGATCCTGAACAGCCTGCAACGTCGTGCCGCGTGGGCCGACCAACAGTCCGAGGTTCTCGCCATGTACCCGAACCTCGAGGTCGTCACCGTCCTCGATCAACTCGGTCGTGCCGGTGAATGCGAAGGCGGCGACCAATTCGTCGATGAATTTCCGGGCCTCGTCGCCGACCTGTTGTGCACTCACGTCCTGTTGCTCCCTCATTGGCTTCTGGGTTGTTCTCGCCGGCAAGTCTTCGGCGGCCGCATCGTTGTTTGCTGCCGCCAGTCGCGGCTTTGCCGCCTGCTTCGCCGTCGCAGGCGTCCGTGGCCGGGGTGTCTTTGGTGCCGCGTCGCTACCCTCGCTCTTGCGCGGTCGGCGGTCGCGCCGCTCCACCTTCTGGCGAGCCTGCGCCGGCCGGACCCTGGCGCGCACCCGTGCCTCGCCGCGGAGACGCCCGAACAAACCGGGCTTCGGCTCGGCCAACACCTCGAACTCGGCGTCGTCGGCGGCTACGCCAAGGCGATCGAGGGCGAGGTCTTTGGCCTCCTCGAGCGTTCGTGCTGTGAATTCGACCCATTCCATGCTGGTCCTCACTTCTTCTTGGGACGTGCGCTGTTGGGCCGGGCCGACTTGCCGGTCGAAGCCGGACGGGCCGTGCCATTTGGTGACGTCGGACGGTTCTTGGGGGGAGTGACCCGCTTGCTGACTGTCGGCGGTTTGGTGCCTGCCTGCTTGGCCGGCGGTTGCTTGCCCTCGCTCAGCTGGCGCTTGGCCTGGGCGAACATGCCGCCTCCGCCGCCATCTTTCTTGGCGATCTCGCGGGCCCGCTCTCCTGCTGCCTGGGCTTGACGGCCAAGGGAGTGTTCGCCCTTGTAGAAGCGATGGGTGATGTAGTACTGCAAGCCGATTCGGAAGATGGCCTGAGCCATGTAGTAGATCACCAAGCCGGTTAGGTAGAAGACCAGGAACACGGCGAACACCACCGGCAAGTACTGCATCAGCTTGGCCTGGGTTTCCGACATGTTTGGTGCGACCTGGGCTCTGGCAGCAACCATCTTCTGCTGCACGTAATACAGCACGCCCAGGGCCACGACGATCAGTGCGTAGACAATGCCCTTGCCGAACGACTGGGAGATCACTTCCGACGGTCGCTTGGCCAGGTCGAGGCCAAACGCCAGCATCTCATGCTTTCCGAGCAGGTCGTTGTACAGCCGCGAGCTCGTCGAGATGTACTGCGGCGTGAAGCCCGTGGCTTCGCCGCCGTGGCTCAGGCCGCGCAGCACGCGGTACATAATGATGAAGACGGGCATCTGCAACAGCAGCGGGAAGCATGATGCCATCGGGTTGACCTTGTGCTGCTGATACAGCTTCATCATCTCTGCGTTCAACGCCTGGCGATCGCCGCGGTGCTCCTGCTGCAGCTTGCGCATCTCTGGCTGCAGCTTCTGCATCTCCAGCATCCCCTTGGTGCTCTTCAATACCAGGGGTGCGGTGATGATCATGATCACCAGGGCGATCATCGAGATGGCGATGATGTAGTTGTGAGTGAAGCTGTAGAACCAGGCCAGCAGCGCTGCGGGCGGTTCGAAAAGGCCGGCGATCATGGCGTTATCTCTTTCCTTCGGGCACTGGGTCGTACCCGGACGGGCCGAATGGTCGGCAACGGACAAAGCGGCGCATGGTCAGCCACAACCCTCGGGCAGTGCCGTGGACCGTGAGCGCCGCGAGCGCGTACGAAGAACATGACGGTGTAAAGCGACATGGTGAGGGGCGACCCGCGAATGCCCGCTGATACCGCATGACCAGGGCAATCAGCCACCGACCGAGGCCACGAGCTTGAGGAGATCGAACTCCAGTTCGCTTC
>JAENVT010000535.1 GCA_016650435.1 Ilumatobacteraceae bacterium | reverse complement strand
GGCATCGCGCTTGTTGAACACCAACAGCTCGGGCAGATGCGACGCGCCGATCTCGCCGAGAACCTGGCGCACCGCGGAGATCTGACCCTCGGGATCGGCCGCGGTGCAGTCGACGACATGGACGAGGTAGTCGCCGCGGCCAGCCACCTCGAGGGTGCTCTTGAACGCCTCGATCAATCCGTGAGGCAGGTTGCGCACGAAACCGACCGTGTCTGTCATCAACACCGGCTCACCGCCCGGCAACGCCAATCGGCGAGTCGTCGGGTCGAGCGTGGCGAATAGTCGGTCCTCGACGAGCACGCCCGCATGCGTGAGGTAGTTGAGCAGCGTCGATTTTCCGGCGTTGGTGTAGCCCACGATCGTCACCGCGGCGAGGCCACTGCGACTTCGGCTCTTGCGCTGCAGGTCGCGGGTCGCCGACAGATCTTTGAGATCGGATTCGAGTTTGGAGATGCGGCGCATGATTCGTCGCCGGTCGACCTCGAGCTTGGTTTCACCAGAACCGAACCGTGATCCCACTCCGCCACGCTGCTGCGACAACTTGGCAGTCGCACCGCGTCGCAGTCTGGGGAGCCGATAGCGAAGCAAGGCCAACTCGACCTGAGCCTTGCCCTCAAGCGTATGGGCGTTCTGGGCGAAGATGTCGAGGATCACCGCGGTGCGGTCGATCGCTGTACGACCGAGCACCTTCTCGAGGTTGTACTGCTGTGCCGGGGCCAGCTCGTTCTCGAACACGACAGTGTCGGCATCGACCGCCAGACAGATGTCGCGCAACTCGTCGACCTTGCCCTTACCGATGAACCACGTGTGGTCTGGATGATCGCGACGTTGCACCAAACGGCCGGCCTCGTCGGCGCCAGCAGTGTCGATCAACAACGACAGCTCGTCGAGACTCGCCTCGGTATCGCCGTCGGTCGTGCCGGGCAAGGTGACCCCCACCAAGACTATTTGTTCGCGCTTGGTGCGCTCGATCAGCGTTGCGCCGAGTGCTTCGTTGTATGGCGTCGACATGATTTCCTTGCTGCACCTGCCCTTTAAAGATTGACCGTGATCGATGCGACAAAGACTGCCGGACCGACCAGGGTGACGTGCCCGTTCTCGGGATCGTGCACACGTACCTTGGCATCTCCACCGTCCATGTGCACGGTGATTTCTCGAAGTCCGGGATCGACAAGACCCCACGACAGTGCGGCCCACGCGCTGGCGCATGCACCGGTGCCACACGCCTCCGTGATACCTGCCCCCCGCTCGTGCACGCGCATCGTGATGGCGTGTGGCTCGGGACCGAGTTCGACGAGTTCGAGATTGACCTCGGGAACGATCGCTCCGAGCGTCAGCAGGTCTGCGACGGCAACATCATCGACACCGACAACCGCGTGCGGATTGCCGACGTTGAGATGGCTGACCGGGCGTAGCGGATCGGTACCGACTAGGTGCCAATTGTCGGGTTCGTTGATCGACTCAACGGGCCCCATGTCGACGGCCGCCTCAATCACGTCGGGATCGTCGGTTGCGTACAACGTGACCAGTCGATCACCGGCATCGGTGAGGATGCATTGCGGTGCCAAATCGCCGCGGCGTCTCGCCAGGGCTTGGGCAAAACAGCGGATGCCATTGCCACTCATCTCAGCGCGTGATCCATCGGAGTTGAACAGCACCATCCGAGCCGCGTGCCCCGGTTCGCTCTCGCCGATCAACAGCCCGTCGGCACCGATTCCGCGACGCCGATCACAAAGTCGCCGAGCCAGGGCGGAAAGATCGTCGACATGCGGATGGAAGACGACCAAGAAGTCGTTACCCAATCCGTGATGCTTCGTCAGTTCGAGGTCTGCCATGCACCTTCCAGTACCGGCAGCGCTGTGGCCACCGGGTCGGTGTCGATATCGATCCAGCGTATGCGCGGGTCCCGACGGAACCACCGCTCTTGGCGCACGGCGAACTGGCGGGTGCGGGTGATGATCATCTCGATCGCCGCGTCCAACGTGCACATACCGTCCAGGTGATCGAACAACTCCTTGTATCCGAGGGCTTGTCGAGCGGTGCGTGAGATGGGGGTCTCGGCCAGCAACTCGACTTCGGCAACGAGACCGGCGTCGATCATTCGGTGAACCCGCTCGGCAATCCTCTCGGTCAGCACCGGCCGCGGCCAGCGCAACCCGAACTGGGCAAAGGCAATCGGCGGGTAGGTGTCGATGCCAGGTCCGAACGAGCTGAACGAGCGGCCGCTGCCGATCGTGACCTCCAGGGCGCGGACGACCCGGCGGGCATTGTTCGGCTCCATCTTGGCGGCAGCCGCGGGGTCGAGTGCGACGAGCTGACGATGCAAGGCTTCGGCACCCTCAACAGCAACTCGTTGGTCGAGCTCGGCGCGCACCTCTGGCCAACGCCCCGGCACCTCCATCGGGTCGGTGACGCTGCGTAGGTAGAGACCCGTGCCGGCCACCAGCAAAGCGCGGTTGTCTCGCGCATGAATCTCATCGAGCGCATGCCGAACGGCAACGGCAAAATCGGTCACGGTGAACTCGTCGGCCGCGTCGACGAGGTCGAGACAGTGATGTCGAACCTCAGCTTGATCGTCGGGTGATGGCTTGGCGGTACCGATGTTCATTCGGCGATAGACCTGCATTGCATCCACCGCGATCAGTTCGGTATCGCGCTGCCGGACGGCGAAGGCCATCGCTACATCACTCTTGCCCGACGCTGTCGGTCCGAGGATGACGAGTGGCGTAGCCGCTGTCACCCGGCGAGCACGGCGATGCGCCGCTTGTGCAACGGCTCGGAGAGCACCTCGACGAATTGACCGATGAG
>JAENVT010000534.1 GCA_016650435.1 Ilumatobacteraceae bacterium | reverse complement strand
CTCCGAGTCGGCCGAGTTCGGCAGCGCCGACCGCCGGATCACGCTCTCCAGCCCCGATTCCGCGGCGTTGCAATCCGAGGTCGCGAAACTTGCCGATCAGTACGCACCGGTCGAGATGATTTGGCACGCACAGCTGCCGGTGCCCGGTTCCTTGGAGACCGTCGACCTTCGCGCGGACGACCCGCAGGGTCTCTACAGCCGTCCACTCCTGAGCTTGCTCGACGGTCATTATCCGACAAAGGTCGGCGAGGTAGCCGTGACCAACGGTGTGGCCGCCATGTTCGGTGTCGGTGTCGGCGACCAGTTGACACTGCTCACCGCGCCGTGGACGGTTGTCGGTGTCGTCGAAAACCCGACTCAGCTCGACGACGAGTTCATCCTCACGCTGCCGGGCGATCCGCGCGCCTCGGAAAAGGTCAACCTCTTGTTCAGCGGCCACCCGGACGAGCGCCAAGCGCCTGCCCACTCGATTCGGCAGTTCACGACCCCGGTCGGTATCAACGGCTTGTCGCAGAGCCGCGCCTCGTCGGACCGCGGTCCAGCCGTCATCGCCGCCCTGTCGCTGGACACGATTGCGCTGTTGCTCGTGTCGCTCGTGGCGGCCGCTGGATTCGTGGTCGTCGCCCAGCGCCGGCTGCGTCAGTTCGGGATGCTGGCGGCGATGGGTGCAACCAGCCGGCAACTGCGCCTGGTGACGATCGCCCACGGTCTGGTCGCAGGACTCGTGTCGGCCGTGGTGGGAACTGCCGTGGCACTGGTCGGCTGGTTCACGTGGAGCTCGAGCCTCGAGTCGGCGGCCAACCATCGCATCAACAGCGCAGACATCCCGTGGTGGCTGCTCGCCGCAGGGATCGGGTTGGCGCTGTTGACGACGACGGCTGCCGCATGGTGGCCGGCGCGCACCACCGCGCGAGTCCCGGTCGTGACCGCGTTGTCGGGGCGACCGCCGCGACCGAAGCGAGCCCATCGCTCCGCTCTCGCCGCGGTCATCTTCTTCGCGGTCGGCTTCGCGTGCTTGGCCAAGGGCATCGACAAGCAAGGAGTAGCGAAGCCGTTTCCCTTCATCGGTGGGCCCATCGCCATCGTGCTCGGGATCCTGTTCCTCTGCCCGATCGCCATCCGTGCGCTTGCCGCGATCGCCGGTCGATTACCGATTGCGGTTCGGTTGGCCCTGCGCGACCTCGCCCGCTACCAGGCCCGCGCCGCTGCGGCACTTGCAGCCATCAGCCTCGGTCTCGGCATCGCGTTCACCGCGATCGTTGTTTCAGCAGCGGCAGCGCCGACACACGTCAACGGCAACCTGTCCGACCGGCAGATGCTTCTTCGACTCGGCGATTTCGATCTCATCCCCGAGCGCACATCGGCGCAAATCGATCAACTCGACGCGGCCGTCAATCAGTTCGCGGCTTCTTTCGGAGCGGTGGACTACCCGCTCGACGCGGCGACCAGTGTCTCGACAACCGGCCAGCCATTTGTCGACCCGTTCGGTCGAACTGGACATCCGGCGGTCCTCGTCGGCCATCGAGTCGTTCATGGGGTCGAGGTCTCGGGCAACAGCGGAACTGTCTACGTTGCCAACGCGAACATCCTCGCCAGAAACGGTGTCGACCCCAGCACCATCCAGCCATCGACCGAGCTTCTGACGCCCGCGTCCGGTGACCTGATATTGGTGGATCCCAGCGGATTCAATCAGAAGACCCGGGTGGACGAGGAGACCTCGGCAGTGGTCCAGGCGATCACCGATCCCGGGTACTCCGATCAACCGAAGGCGTTCATCACCGAGACCGCCATGCGCAGCCACGGTTGGGTTGCCGTGCGCGCTGGATGGCTGATCGAGTCTGAGCACCCCATAACGAGCCAGCAACGCGCCGCCGCTCATGACCTCGCCGCACAGTCGGGAATGTCGCTGGTCACCCGCAACCAGAATCACGACCTGTTCATGACCCGGTTGATCGCCACGGCCGTCGGCATGCTGCTCGCACTGAGCATCCTGGCCATGACCATAGGTTTGATCCGCGGCGAGGCCGGCCGCGACCTGCAGACGTTGACGGCCACGGGAGCCAGCAGCTCGGCGCGGCGCACGCTCACCGCGGCGACTGCCGGTGCACTCGCACTGCTCGGCGCGCTTCTCGGACTGATGGGGGCCTATGTCGCGTTGATCGCCGGCTATTCCGACGACCTGGGCCGGCTAACTCACGTCCCCATCGTCAACCTCCTCGTGGTAGTCCTCGGCTTGCCTGTCATAGCCTCCACCGTTGCTTGGTTGGTCGGCGGTCGGGAACCGGCGGCAATCGCCCGCCAGGCGCTCGACTAATCAGCGTGAAACGAAGCCTCAGGAGGCCCCGACGAGACCTGTGTTCATCCGGGTCCAGCTGAACGGTCCGAACGAGTTCGGATTCGTCGGTGAGGCGGCGTTGCTGTCGTCGGCGTGCCCGTGATCGCCATGGTCGTCGTCCGTGCTGATCGTCAGCTTCAACCACTCGAGCGGCGAGGTGCTGCCGTGCACGACGATACGGTGGAAGTTCTCCACGCCAACGAACTGCGGGTGCAGGCCGAGGTTGGTTGTGCAGGCGACCTCACCCGCGGGTGATTCGGTGACGCACGGGTCGGTCGCTGAAAGCGGGTTGTCGCTGCGGTAGATGTGCGAGTCACCGTTCAGGAGAAGCACGGGCTTGCCGAACGCCATGGTGTTCGATGCGATGCTGGCGATGAAGGGCTCGTAGTTGGCGATGTGCGACGCGTCCTTGCCGTCTAGATCCCACATGTCGGCCTGCTCCATGATGACCACCGCTTTGGCGTGCTCGTGATTCGCGTGGGTGAAGGCTGCGTCGATCCAGCGGAGGTCGGCCGCCGTGCGTTGGGCGATCTCGTCGGTCTGGGCCTGGCTCTTGGTGGGCGTTCCATACCAGTTGTCGTCGTCGTTGTTTGACCCACCGGGGATGTTGAGGGTGACGAACACGATGTCCTGTTGGTCCCAACGAACGTTCTCGACGTAGTTCTTGTCTGTCGGGAAGTGCCGGTCGTATTCCTTCGCTTGCGATGTCACCTTGAGCTTGCCGGAGCCGAGCGTGCGGCCCGGCTTGGTGAAGAACGTCGATCGTACGAGAGCGAGGTTGTCGGCGGGGTTGCCCTGCGCGTAGCTGCCGTTGGCGACGAAGTCGATGGCGCCCGTGGCCGGGTTGTACTTGCCGCCGCCCTCGGCGGGCTTGTGGCAATCGGCCCATTCGTTGTCGCCCGGCGTGTAGACGAGTGGATCCCGGAAGGTCGACCACAATGCGGCGATCTGGTT
>JAENVT010000533.1 GCA_016650435.1 Ilumatobacteraceae bacterium | reverse complement strand
TACCTGTTCAACATCGGGGACTAGGGCCTACGGTCCTGCTCGACGAGGCTTAACACCCTGGTCAGAGCATCGCGCAGACGGGTCGCCTGATGCCTTGACTGATCCAGCTGAGTCCTCAACGCGGCGAGGATCTCCTGCCTTGATTCGTCGTCAGCCACGGGCGCCTCGCAACAGCGAATACGCCCGCCTGGCCCGCGCCGAGTAGCGCATCACCTTCGAGCCGCGCAGTTCGGCGAGCTGACGCTCTGCCTCGCGCAGACGCTCGGCCATCACCGGCGAGCCGTCGCCGCGCTGTTCCGCCAACTGTGCGCCAAGCCCGACGATCGCCTGGGTGCGTGCCTCGACAAGCGTTTCCAGCTCGAGGATTCGGGCCCGCAAGGCGAGTTCGGTATCGGGATCTAACTCGGCCATGGCAACCTCGGATGTCGTTCTCGGAGTATGACGAAATTCGATGCCATGTCGACATCGCTGATCTTGCGCATCGAGCCTGGCTGCTCGCGATAGCGACCGATGATCGACCGAACGAGATCGGCTCGTTGGCCGCGCTCGGCGACCGTCAGCCACAGGTCGTAGTCCTCCCAGCCGTACAGCCCGTCGGCGGTCGAGTAACCACCGAGCTCCAGCCACGAAGCGCGACGGAACATTGCCATCGCATCGATGAACGCACCGTGCACCAAGAGGTCGGGATCCCACGGCAGATGGCTGGTGAGCCCGAGCGAGCCGGTCGTGTCGAATCGTTCGAGGATGCCGTACGCGGCCACGACATCGGCGGGCGCCGTCTCGAGATGGTCGAGCAATCGGCGCAACCCCGTGGGATACAACAGGTTGTCGGCATCGAGCGCAAACACGTATGGCGCCCTGGCCCGATTGAACCCGGTGTTGCGGGCAACGGGCAGCCCGCCGTTCGCGGCTCGGGCGATCAGCACCGCAGGAAACCAAGCGATATCGGCGAGTAGTTGTTCGGCCGTCGAACGCGATTCGTCGCTGGAGTGATCGTCGACGATGACCAACTCGGTTCGCGGTCCACCACTGCCACTTGCGGCGATCACTGAATACACTGCCTCGGCGAGGTAGTGCCCTTGGTTGAACAGTGGGATGACGACCGAGACCTGCGGATCGAACGACTCCCACGCCGATGTCGAGATCATCTCGGCATGGTCGGAATCGCCATGCTCGACGAGACTGATCGTGCCCTCGATCGTGCGGCTCAGTTGCAGCTGGGCGATGTACGCCGCTTTCAACTCGCTCGCCGCTTTGCGAAGTTCATGCGAGGCCGGCGACGGTGGCTCGCTTCTCGTTCGCTTGGCGCGGCCACCTGGTCGGATGCGGGCATTCCGGCTCGGTATCCGCACTGGAAACTCCGACGCCTCGACGAGTGCGGCCTGCAACAGGTCTCCCTGCGAAAGGCTCGTAGTCGTCAACTTGTACGCCGCGTCTGCCATCGCGGCGCGACGTGGTTCGTCGAACGCAAGGGCGATGGCTTGCTCGGCGAGATGATCGAGAGGCGCCATCAGGAAATGCACGCCGGGTATGAGAGGCTCGATGCCGACAGATGTCTCGCTGGCCACCACGCATCCGTTGGCGATTGCTTCGACGACGCGGGCCCACTCGAAATACGGCTCGTCGCTGCGATGAACGTTGAGCAGAATCCTCATGTCGGCCAGCGCCGCGAACTTTGCGTTGCCAGTCGAGAAACCGGGGCCGTCTCCCAGGATCGGACGATGCCAGCTGAAGAAGCGCAGATCCGTGTTCCACTCCCACAACATCCCGCCGGCGCCGGCGATGAACTCCTCGCGTCGCGGCGTACGACCGGAAAGAAAACCGATGTCGAAGTGACGCTGTCGGTTGTCGCCTTGCCACACGTCCATCGACGGGGTGCATCCCAACGGAAGATGTACCGCGGCAAGTCCCAGCCGACGCACGGCATCGATTGAGAAGCGATTGATGTCGAGCACCACCGGGCCGAGCGCTGCATAGGTCATGGCCAGGTCGAAGAATGGTGTGCCGGGCTGCTCGGTGTTGATGCAGACCGATGCCGTGGCAGCGTGCAACCGATCGGTCTCGGAGGACGGAGACAGCACGAAGAACTCGTGCGGCGCCACCACGAGATTGTCGATCGGATCGGCGGCGGCGTCGGGCAGATCATCGATCACAAGTTCGGCGGCTCGACCGGTCAGCACCAGAGCTTCCACCAGATGCTCGGCAATCTCTCTCATGAAGACGTTGCCGCGCCCGCTCACGAACACTCGGCACATCGGCCGCCACAGTACCAGTGGTCGTTAGCATCGACGACCATCAGTC
>JAENVT010000532.1 GCA_016650435.1 Ilumatobacteraceae bacterium | reverse complement strand
GACACGTAGCGCAGAGAGTAGTAGCGGCCGGAGGTGACCACCTCGGGCGTGACGAGCGTGACTCGCAGGTTGTAGATGTCCGCGTCGAGACCGACGGTGCTGACGGTGGCCACCGTGACATCAGAGCCGAGCGTCCGTCGGTGCAGAGTGACCGTGTCGCCGATGCCGGTCGGACCGCCGGAATCGTTCCCGAACATGACTGTGATCTTCGTGATGGTCACGCCGACAGGAAGTTGCACCGAGGCGTCCAGTGAGTCGGTTGCATGTACTCCGTTGACGTTGATGGCAAAAGCGCTCCAAAAGAAGTGCCGATCGGCAGATAGGGCGCGGGTTCGTCGACGCAGCGCCCCTTCGTGCTTGCTGGCGCGAGCACCCCGGCCACCTCGGCCCGGGCTCCCAGCCGCCAGAGAAGGGCCGCTCCGCTGGAGGAACCGTAAAATGCCGATGTGCTTCCCGACCGTGCAAGGAGCTGGGCCGAAGCGTTCGCGCCGAGCGCGGTCGTCGACGTCACAGCGATGGGCGGCGGCATCACGGAGACGAAGTGGCTCCTGCACCTGGCCAAGGGCGACCCACTGGTGATCCGGTGGTCTGATCCGCAGGTGTGGGGTGAGATCGGCCGCGAGCACGTCCGGCGGGAGGCACTCGCCTGCCGGCTGCTCACCGGATCGGCGCTGCCGGTGCCGCACATGGTTGCCAGCGACCTCCACGGTGCTAGCACTGGCGGTCCCGCCAATCTGATGACATGGCGCCCGGGTCGCGTTCGGCTCGAGCGTCTACAGCCGACAGCCATTTCTGCTTGGGCCGGACTCGCCGTGGCGGTGCACCGGCAGGCGGTGCCGGTGACGGGGCGGCCGCCGAACTTCTCTTTCCGCGGGCCGATCGAACCGCAGGTTCCGGGCTGGGCGCGCTGGCCTGATCTTTGGCAGAAAGCGATCGACGTCTGGGCGGCTGGCCCGCCGCCAACCCTGTACTGCCTGCTGCACCGTGACTTTCACCTCGGCAACACTCTTTGGCAGGGCGACACGGTGACGGGACTGATCGACTGGGCCGAGACGTCGTGGGGACCGCCCGACCTTGACGTGGCCCACGCCTGCTCGGACTTCGCCATGCTGCACACAACCGCGGATGCCGAGACCTTCCTGACGGCCTACCTCCGGCAGGGCGGGCAGCTGGACCGAGACCGAGACGCCTCCCGCTTCTGGGCGGTTAGTGACGTTCTCGGCTTCCTACCCGACCCGGCTCACATTCTCGCCGCCGTGGGCAGCAGCCGCCCCGACCTGTCCCCCGACGCCGTCCGTCACGGGCTGGAGGACCTGCTCGCGCTCCGGCTCGCCTGAAGGTCGGTTGGAGCGGTCGGCCAAGGGACCGGCTTTGCATCCGGCTGTCCAGTGTAACGAACGAGAACGGAACTACCCGAGCTGGCTTGGTCCGCGAGAACCGCGCCCTGAGCGCTTGCTGGCGCGAGCGCTCGCAATGATCCCCTGAGACCACCCCCGATCTGGAGCGGGTTGGCAACTGAGGCCCGCCGTCAAAATGGGTGAACCGCTCACCTTGCGCTGCCGAACTCGTCGCCTCCTGAACGTCAACGACCTGTCACCCGATCGCCGCGCATCGACGTCTGTAAGGGTCGAGCACCTTTGACCTCGGGAGCGGAGCGCAACATGACTGACCTCGCAGACAAACTGAACATTCCGACGCAGGAGGCGCCAAGCAAGGGTGCGCGGCCGGTGCTGATGTTGGCGGCGGGGTTGTTCGGTGGCCTGACCTTGGGAATCATGGCCCGAGCGTGGATGCGGCTGATCTCCGACGATCCCCAGTTCACCTGGAACGGAACGATTTTCATCGTCGGCGGGTTCACGGTGTTCGGCTTCACCCAGTCCGTGGTTGCAGTCGCACGGCGGCGGCCGCGACGACGCTGGACGTTGACGATTGTGCGTGTGTTTGGAACGATCGGGATGCTGCCGTTGTTCGTCGGTGCGGGCGCGTTGATGTTGCCAACCGTCGTCGCAGGTGGTCTGGCAAAGGCGCGCATCGGATGGAACAACATCGCCCGCTGGATCGGTCTCGCGGTGGCTACGTTGCCGGTAGTGATCGTCGGCAGCCAACTTGTTGGCAAGTTCGGTTGGTCGCTGCATGCGGCCGCCGGGTTCGCGGGAATGGTCGCCCTCTACTCCACCATCGTCAGCGCCACTCGGTTCACGTTCACGGCGCAGGCGGACGGATGGCGTTTGAGGCGATGGGTGACGATCACGCTCTTCGTCCTTCTGGGACTGCTTCTTCTTCAGTTCATTGCCGGATTCATTCTGCGCTAGGCGGTACCGGGGGCATCGACGAAGGAGCCTGCTCTACTCGGAGGATCCATGTACCGGCGCCGAGCGGGGGAACCGCGATAGTTGATGGCGATGGTCCACCGTCGGGACGGGCGTCATCGAGCCGCTTGTTGCTGGACAGCAGGCGGCCGATGATGGGCAGGGCGACAACGTTGGCCGCATGGAGGATGCCCATGATCAGCAGGATCCCACCAACGCGGGCGACCTCTGCTTTGAGCTGCCTTCCCTGCGACAGACGCCAGTCATCGTGCTCCACGAACGAAACGGTGAACAGCACGAACGAGGTGAAGATCAGGTAATAGGCGACGTCCGTGAGCACGAGGTAGCTCTTCCCCGTTCGCGGATTGGCGCGGAACACATCAGCCGCGTACGAGCGACCGAACCGCTTGATGAACGGTCCCAAGCCGATTGCAAGTGCTACCAAGACGATGTTTGTGATCAATTCGATGACCCACCAGGGCATGTTGAACCTCCCGTTGTCGGAATGTGAGACGGTGATCGCCAAGCCGGTGTTGGCCGCGATGAAAGCAACGATGCAGGCGGTAACCGCCCACCGGTATCTGCGGCGAGCCCGTGCGTCTTCGAGCGACTGCGTGACGCGCGCGAAGAGGTCGGGATTCTCCTCCACCGAGGTGCGAACGTCGGCGAAGGCCTCGATCAGACGTCGCTCGATAGTGAGCTCGCTCATATCTCGGCCAACATTCGGTCGAGCGCAGACATCGCTCGCTGCAGATGAGTCTTCACGGAGTTCGGCGACAAGCCGAGTGTCGAGGCGATCGATTCGATCGAGAGCTCCTCGAAGTATCGAAGAGTGATGCAGTCGCGTTGTCGAGTTGGCAGTTGGCGAACCGCGTCTAGAACGCGTTGATGTTCTTCCGATCGCACAAGACGGTCGGCGACGTCGATGGGGACATCGACTTCGCGTCCGCTCGTTGCGTGGTGCCGAAGCGAGACCAACCCTCGGCGGTTGTGGTCACGAGCCAGGTTCAAGACGATGGAGCGAAGGTAGGCCGGCGCCCGGTCGATCGCCTCGATGCGGCCTGCGTGCCGGGCGAGTCGAAGGAAGGCCTCTTGCACAATGTCTTCTGCGGCGTCTCGGTCGTCGACGAAGAGCCGGGCCAGTCGTACCAATGAGCGCCCCTCCGTTTGGAACAGATGGACAACGAGCTCCTCTGCCTCGACGCTGATCGTCTCGCCCTGCATCCTCGCCGCGGCAATCGACAGCAGGAAAGGCGGAGGGCAGAACATGCGTATTGGCGCGGCCATGAGGTGCACTCCCATCAACCCAAGCCTTCCACTACGAAACAGACGAACGAACAGGCCGACGGGGTGACACAACACACGAGTTTCGGACGAGGCAGAAAGTTGCGCTCGTTGTCACCCGTCGGGTGCCTCGATGTTGTCTGTTCTGTTCAAGTCTATGAACGATCGACCAGTCCAGCTCGGGCAGACACAGCGGTACCTTGAGGGACTCCGCGTCCTTGTCGTCGGCGGCATCTCGGCGGGCGTGATCCTGATCGGAGTTGGCAGCCGGCTGGCCATGCTCCTCCTGCGGGTGACCTCGCCCGACAGAGTGCGGGGCGTCAAGAGCGACGACGGCTTCATCATCGGACAGGTGACGTTGAAAGGTACGTACAACCTGCTGCTTCTCGGCGCCTCCTTCGGCATCATTGGCGCCGCCGCCTACCTCATGGTCGCTCCTTGGCTGATCGGACCGAAATGGTTCAGGCGCCTGACCACCGGACTTGCTGCCGCCGTCGTCGTCGGATCGATGCTCGTTCACGCCGACGGCATCGACTTCACGGTGCTCAAGCCGATGTGGCTGGCGATCGGCGTGTTCATCGCATTGCCGGGCTTGTTCGGCGGTCTCGTGGGTGTGATCGTCGACGCGGTGAAGCGGCCTGACTCGTGGACGGCGCGGGGTCGTTGGAGATGGCTCCTTCCCGTGCTTCTGGTCGGCTGTTTCCCGCTCGCCGTCGTCGTCGTCCTGGTTGCCGCAGCCATCTTCGGTGCCTGGGTCCTCGTCAGCGACCTGGGCCCGATCCGCAGCGTGCGAAGGTCAGCTCTGTACGCCCTGGCAATCCGTGCCGTCTGGCTCGTGGTTGCGATCCTCGGACTCGTCGCAATCGTCAACGACACTCAGGCGCTAGCCGAAACGGTGCGGCGCTGATCAGTGTTTCGTGACCGAAGCCTCTAACGATGGCGACGACGCGATCGGCACAGTGGCCACATGGGAGCTACGCAGTTTGAAGCGCCGCAATGGGAAAGCATTGCGTGGCTGGAAAGCGAGACCGTCGGACGGTTGTGCGTTCTTGACTTTGGGTATCCGTTGGCGTTCCCGATCAACTACCGGTTGGTGCATGATGGCGAGGAGTATCGGATCGTGTTCCGCGCGGTCCCGCATTCTGTTATTGGTCGCTATGAAGGACCGGCCTCGCTCGAGGTTGACCAGATCGACAAAAGTCGCAGCAACGCGTGGAGCGTCATCGTGCGGGGCGAGTTACGCGACGCCCGTAGTCAGGTAGACCTACCCGACACCCACCCCTTGCTGATTGAGGGGCGAGATCGATGGAAGGTTCTCGATGTGATCGCAATCAGTGGTCGCCGCTTCACGAGCACGACCTCGGCTGACGGGTTTAGCGTCGATTGGCAGACCGCCACGACGTGACGACCCGAAGCTTCTGGGGCGCGGTGATCCGAGATGAAGGCTCGCGAGATCAGGGCGTGGCCTGACCGCACCAACACGTCGCCGAAAACGGCCATTCAATATTCTCCAAGTTCGGATTGAGAAGATCCATCGAACTCCTCGGCACGGGCGCCTCCGTCGACGACGTGCTACCTCTCATTGCTCGGTTGGCGGACCGGATCATGGGAACAGATGCACGATGCGCCCTGGCGTGATGGCATGACGATGATGTGCGCCTGGCGTGGTCACCCGAGTTCGGATATCGCGTGGCGAACCTCATTCCGATCATCGCCCCCGAGGGCAATGAGGTGATCGGCTGTTTGCTCGGCTGGGGCCACTATCCCGTCGAACTCAGCTTGCATCCACAACTTCCGCTACACATTGGTCTGCGTATCGCTTCACTCGCGATCATGGACGGCCGCCGAAAGGGCGACCTT
>JAENVT010000531.1 GCA_016650435.1 Ilumatobacteraceae bacterium | reverse complement strand
CGGCTGGCTCGCCATGGTCGTCGTGTTGGTGTGGTCGAAGTCGGCAGTACGGCGGGACCTGCAGCACGACGCTCACGATGGGAACCAACGGAGACGGCGGACTGATCGCCGGCGTGAGGCAATCCCTGACGACCACCGGTGGAGCAGGGGAGCGCCGCTACCAGGCGGCGACCCATGCGCCGGTCGCAAGTCGAGCGAAGGCGGTCCGGCCGGTGCTCCAGTCGTCGATGACATAGCAGGAACCGGATTTCGACAGCGCGGCCGTGATGATCGCGGTGCCGCCGGCTGCGAGGCTGACCGGGTTCACGGACACGATCTTCAGACTGGTCGAC
The DNA here is from genome assembly GCA_016650435.1 of Ilumatobacteraceae bacterium. The sequence goes on along the minus strand of JAENVT010000531.1, from coordinate 1,803 downwards.
GCGGTTCCTGTCGCGGTGCACGTGAGGCTGCGCTCGGCTGCGAGCATCGCAGTGGGGGTCGCGCTCAGGGAGCGCGGTTAGACCGCGCGGATCGCCTCGAGGATGATCTCGGCGCAACGCGCGGGCTGATCGAGCATCACAAAGTGTGTGGAATCGAGGGCCGATACGAGCGTGACGCTTGGGCACGCCTCGAGACCACGACGCTCGTCGTCGGCGAGTCCGACTTCTTCGTGGTCGCCGAACGCGACCCACACCTTCGATCCCGACCGGCACAGACGATCGACGAGGGACTGGTCGCGTCCGAGGTAGTCGAAATACTGGGGAACGATGGCACGACAAAACCTTGGATCGTTCCGTTGCATGCCGGCGATCAAGGCATCGCGGCGCGCTTCGGGAAACGATTTTCCCGCAGCCTTCGGCATCATCTTCACGGTCAGTCTCCAGGCCAGTCCGCCGAGGCCGGGAAGCTTGCCGATCTTGGCAACCGTCTTCAGCTCTTTGAACTCATCTTCCGCCGAGAATGAAGGTGAGAGCAGCACGACGGGCCCGGTGAATTGACGCGCCGCGGCCATCTCGAGCACGTAGTTCGCACCCAAGCTGTGTCCGACAACAACGTCGGCGGTCACCTCGGCTGCGAGCGCTGCGGCGTAGCCGGCGTTCGCGTCGACACTCAGGTCTGCCGGAGCCGGAGTTCCGGCGAACCCGGGCAAGGTTGCGGCGACCATGCGAAGATCGGAGAGCGTGGGTTCGGCTGTGAGATCGTCATAGAACGCTGCCGGACACAACGCCCCCGCCAGCAACAGCACGGTGTGGTCGGCGGCAGATGGCCCCGACTCCCGGAATTCCCACCCGTCGTAGCCTGCGTCGCCCATGCCGCCCCCTGGTTTCAGAGGGTTGTATTAGTAGGAGAGGGTGACCAAAGCAACTGGCTCGTCATAGGTTGCTGGAACCATCAGCGGGGCCGTAGCGAATCTTGCTGAGGATCTCGGCTCGAAACAGCACGGTCGGGTCGTGATGTAGCGCTCGTAGAGCGGGCATGGTGAACTGCCGCCAAGCAGTGCCTTCGTGTCCGGCGGATGCATGGAGAGCGGGGAGGGACAATGCCGAGCGCCGAGGAGATCCGAGACGGACAACGAGCCACGTGGGCCGGGCTCTCTGGGGGCTGGGAGAAGTGGGACTCGGTCATCATGGAGCAGCTGGGCCCAGTCGGCGCGGCAATGATCGAGCGCCTCGACCTCGCGGAAGATCAACAGCATCTCGACATTGCCGCGGGTACGGGTGAGCCGGGGTTGAGCATTGCGCGACTGTCGCCGAAGGGACACGTCGTGCTGACCGATCTCGTACCGGAGATGCTGGAGGTCGCCGCGCGACGAGCCCGGGCGCAAGGGATTGCCAATATCGAAGCAAAGGTCTGCAGCGCCGATGATCTGCCGTTCGACGACGCCACCTTCGACAGCGTCTCGGTACGCTTCGGGTACATGTTCTTCCCCGACATGGACAAGGCCACGGTCGAGTTCGCACGTGTGCTCAAGCCGGGTGGTCGTCTTTGTGCGTCGGTGTGGGTCAAGCCCGAGGAAAACCCGTGGACGACGATCACCGTGCAGGCAATCGCGACCGAGGCGGTGGTGGCGCCACCCGACCCGGACGGGCCGAATATGTTCCGGTGCGCGGCCCCGGGATATGTCAGTGACCTGTACGAGGGCGCGGGGCTGCGCGACGTTGCCGAGTGGGACGTCGACGTCGAACTCGTGACGCGATCGCCCGAGCAGTATTGGGAGATGATCAGCGAGCACGTCTCGCTCG
>JAENVT010000530.1 GCA_016650435.1 Ilumatobacteraceae bacterium | reverse complement strand
CTGCCGAGACCTGCTGCGCACGCGCGAAGCTGATCTGGGCCGAGGTGCAATGCTATCGCCCGAGGAACTCAACGCCAAGTGGCGCCTTTGGAAAATCGCCACTGAGCGTATGGAAAATGAGAGGCGCGGCGGGCCTCTGACCGGGAAGAATCGCTCCGATGTCCCCTGCAACCTCTCGTTGGCGCGCCCTCGCGGCCCTGCTTCGACCCGACGCCTGGCGTTGGGCGGGTCTCGGCACGCTCGTGGCCGCGGGATCGGGCCTGATCCTGACGGGCCCGCTGATTGTGCGCAGCATCGTCGATCGGGCGACCTCGGGGACCACGACCAGCCAACTTTCCCGCCTCGCGGTGCTGTTCTTGATCGTTGCCGTGGCAACTCAGCTGATCAACATGGCCGTCGCCTGGATGGCCACCATCACCGCGTGGCACACGACGAATGGCATCCGTATCAGGTTGGCTCGCCACGTTTTGGGTCTCAGCCACGCCTTTCACCGCCAACACACGCCCGGCGAGCTGATCCAACGCGTCGATGGCGATGTGACATCTGTCAGCGACTTCATGGGACGCGTCATACCCCGCGCCGCCGGCGCGTTGTTCACGATGGTCGGCATGATCGGCGTGCTGGTCGTCGTTGACTGGCGGCTGGCTGTCGGTGCCGCGGCCTACGTCAGCGCCGCCGTCGGAATCGTCGTCAGCGGCCGGCACCGCGCCGTCGGCGAATCATCCGACGAAATGGGCTCGTACGCCCGCTTGTACGGAGGGATCGAAGAGCGCCTAACGGCAGCCGAGGACCTGCGGTCGAACGGCGCCGGCGCCCACGCGATGTGGAGGTTCGTCGAAGACAGCGCAGATGCGTTGGGCAGCGCGGTACGCCGCGAGAAGGCATTCCTTCGCATGTGGTGGGGTGTCGACGGCTCGGTCGCCGCCGGCTCGATTGTGTCGCTGATCACCAGCGCGTTGCTGGTCAGCCGGCACATCATCACCGTGGGCGATGCGTTCTTGCTGTTTCAGTACGTACTGCTACTGGCCCGCCCGCTCGAGGACATGGTCGACCAGTTGGAGACGGTGCAGAAAGCCAACGGCGCGATGGTTCGAGTGATCGACCTGTTGGCGATCGAGCCCGACATCCGCGACCAAGGCACAACCTTGCCGCCGACCGGGCCCCTGCGCGTCGAGTTCCGCGACGTCGGCTTCGACTACGGCGACGATCAAGCCGTGTTGCAGTCAATCACCCTCGATTTCGGGGCTGGTCGCTCGATCGGCATCATCGGTCGCACCGGCAGCGGCAAGACCACGATGTCGCGTCTCGTACTGCGGCTGGTCGAGGCAACCAGTGGGTCGGTGCTGCTCGGCGGAGTTCCCATCGAGCAGATTCCCATCGGCGAGCTTCGACGTCGAGTTGCCTTGATACCGCAGGAGGTCGAACTCTTGAGCGGCACGGTCCGCGACAACGTCACCCTTTTCGACGAGACGCCGACGGACGAAGCGGTGGCTTCGGCTCTGCGTAGCGCCGGACTCGGCAGGTTGGCCGACGGAGGCATCCATCGACTGCTCGGCTCCGGCGGCACCGGCCTATCGGCGGGTGAGGCTCAGCTCTTGGCACTCGCCCGCGTGTGGCTTCGCGACCCCGACATCGTCGTGCTCGACGAAGCCACCGCGCGCGTCGACCCGGAAACCGAAACGCTGCTCGAGGCCGCCGTCGCCAAGCTGACCGAAGGCCGAACAACGTTGATCATCGCCCACCGGCTGTCGACGCTTCGTTACGTCGACGAGATCGTCGTGCTCGACCACGGTCGAGTCATCGAGTATGGCAACCGCTCGGATCTGGCCGACGATCTCGAGAGCCGCTACCGCCATCTCTTGGACCTGGCACATGACGACGAAGTCGTGGCGCCATGAGCGTCTGGCGCCTCGGCTGGCGCGTCTCACAGCACGAACCGCGCAGCTTCTGGGCGGGCTATTTGCTGTTCGTGATGTTCTTCACCTTTCCGGTGTTGAGCGGGTGGCTGCTCGGCCGCGGCTTCAACGCGCTGTCGACCGGTCACAACTCCCGCGTGTATTGGATTGGTGGCGCGCTGGCCGTGTGCGAACTCGCCAGGATGAGCACCATTCACCTCGGCGCGTTGGCCTGGACGAGGGCTTGGGTGCACATGCAGTCGCTGCTGCGCGCCAACCTCCTCACGGCCCAAGTTGCGAGTGGCGGCCCGGAGGCTGGCCAGCCTGTTGGTTCGGCCGGCGAGGCCATCACCCACTTCCGCGACGACGTCGAGGACGTGACGATGTTCATCGACGGTTTCGTCGATATCTCGGCTGGCGTCGTGTTCACGGTCCTCGCCGGGCTCGTGCTGGGCAGCGTCGACGGCCGCGCAGCATTGGTGCTGTTGATCCCCCTGATCGGTGTCGCGATGGCAACACGCACGCTCGACGGCCGGATCAAGCGCTACCGAGCCGCTGACCGGGTCGCCGCTTCGGCGGTCAGTGGCCTGCTCGGCGACGTGATGGCCGCGGCCACCACAGTGAAGGTCAACAACGCGATCGATCCGACCATCGCCCATCTTCGCAAGCTGGTCGATCTGCGACGTCGCACAGCCGTGCGCGACCGCGTCCTCGACGAGAGCGTGTGGGCCTTCAGCCAGGGTGCCGCAGATGTCGGCCTCGGCCTCGTGCTATTGACCGCTGCCGGGGCGATGGCCTCGGGGAAGTTCAGCGTCGGCGAACTGGCCGTGTTCTCCGCCTACCTCGGCTGGCTGAGCTTCCTGCCGCGGATGGTCGGGCGCATGCTCGCCCGCCGCAAACAGGTTGCCGTCGCGTTCGACCGCATGAGCCTGCTTGTTGCAGACACTGAAGTAGGCAACACCGTCATCGATCGTCGCCTGCCCATCGGCCTGCGCGATCAACGCATTCGCCCCGACACCGACCGGCCGGCCCGGGTGCCCCTCGACGCGCTCGACGTACAGCACCTCAGCGCGCTCTACTCGACCGGCGCCGGCGTGCACGACGTCAGCTTCACCGTGCCTCGGGGAAGCTTCATCGTGCTGACCGGACCGATCGGGTCTGGCAAGAGCACGCTGCTGCGCGCTGTGTTGGGGCTGGCCCATCAAGCCAACGTCACCGGCGACGTCTTGTGGAACGGCGAGCGGCTCGAAGATCGCGCCGCGTTCTTGATCCCGCCGAATGCAGCCTTTCTTCCGCAGGTGCCGCAGCTGATCTCCGATTCGGTCGCCGACAACATCGCCCTCGGAATCGTCGATGACGCAAAACTGACCTTGGCACTCCAGCTGGCAGCGGTGCTCGCTGACATCGAGGAGATGCCGGAGGGCGCGCGGACGCTGATCGGGCCACGCGGATTGCGACTGTCGGGTGGCCAGCGCCAGCGAGTTGCAACGGCGCGTGCGCTCGTGCACTCACCTGAACTCGTCGTGCTCGACGATCTGTCCAGCGCGCTCGACATCGAGACCGAGTTGCAGCTGTGGGCAAACCTCTCCGCCGCCGGCATCACGGTGCTGGCGGTCTCCCACCGCGCGGTCGCATTCGAACGCGCGGATCAGGTGTTGCGCCTCGACAGCGGACGTCTCGGCTAGGTCGCCTTCACTTCATCCAACCGCGCAGCTTTCGCACCGACGCCTTCTTCCAGACCGACTTGAACTGCTTGCGAAGTCCGAAACGGTCGTTCCGCTCGATCGCCACGAGCTCTGCGACCGCCAGACGAGTCGAGGGCACATCCTTCGCCGCTCTGCGCAGCCATTCCTCTGCCACAGCGGTGTCCTGGTGATCGCCAAGCACTGTCTGAACGTCGGCGACCGCACGACCAAATCGACGAACATCGCGGCCGTAGACCTGGGCAATGGCCTCGGCGGCATAGCGGGCTCGCTTGGCGAGTATGCGGACCGCATGAAACGCGGTATCGGCGGAGTCAGGCCCAAGAGCATCCGCCGCCTTCTTCAGCTTGCGCCACGGGCCCCGAACGAGATTTGCGAATACGTTGCGCGCTGGCTCGTCGCCCAATCCTGTGGACTCGACAAATGCATCGTGAGTCGAGTCGACCAACGCATCGAGCAACGTGACGTACCGGTCGCTCGACAGGCAGGTCTCGACGTGCTTGCGGGCGTCGGCGATGTTCTCGTCGAGGCGTTGAGACAGGGCACGGATCGCTCGTGAATGGTTCGGAGCCAGCTTCTTCATCTGGGCATGCAGTCGCTCCGAGAGCACGTCAACGTCGCGAGCCAGACCGACTTCCGTACCCAGCCACTTCAACTCGTCGCGGAGCCAGGCTGTACGACGCTGATCGAGCACCGGCGCAAACGTGTGCAGATCGGACCTCAGTCGGCGCGCCGCCACGCGGAACTGGTGAACGTCCTCTTGGTCGTTGCCGAGACAAACCCCGGCATGGTGCGCGACCAGTTGGATGACGGAACCTGCGATGGTGTGGCGCACGACAGCCCCCGCGGTCGAACGTTTGCCGACAGGCACGGTGTACACATCAGGCGGGGCAAGTGCGCGATATCCGAGAGCACGAATTGCCTTTGGAATGGGATCATCGTCGCGGCACCCGGCGGCCAGCATCGACTCGACCAGGCGGTCGATCGCCTCGGTGCTCACATCCTCCGAAGCAAATTCGAGTTCGATCTCCCGAAACGTCATCGTTGCTTGGTTCGGGACATCGGCGACCACGATGTCGTCGCACAACGTGAGCAACGGCCTGCCGCCGAGTTCGAGCGGTATCTCCGTCCGGTCCGTCCGCAGCTGCAACACGGGGCCGACCGTCTGTGAACGGATGTATGCCCGTGCCGCTCGGAAGGCCACCGGCGGGACCGATCCGAGCGGCTCGTCGAAGGTGTACTCGAACCGCGAGAGCCCGCCCGCGCTCTTGCCGGTTGGCAGCTTCAGCGTCCAGATGGGACCCGGCTCACCGGTTCGTGAGCGCAAGGTGACACCGGCACGCGCCAGCGAGAGGGTAGGCGTGTCGTAGTAGACCGCCACGAGCTTGAGGTGAGAGGCCGGCCCCACGGCGATCTCGGGCATCACCGCGGTGAGATCGGGCAGAGCCATCGCCATATCGGCGGTCAACTTGATCTCGTGTTCGGTCGTCATGCGGCTCTCCGAGTCCCTGAGAGAATTCCCATCAATCCTTCGGTTCGAACAGTGTTTGCCTCATGACGCTAGAGGCGCCGCAGGTCAAGCCGGTAACATCTGCACCCGAACGTGAAATCGGTCCCGTGAGACCGATACGTGGAAGGAAGCAAATGCCCTCCATCCAGGGACCGCGCGCTATCCAGGGGCCGCGAGAGGTTTTGAGTGCCGGCGATGTGCGTCGGGCGCTCACCCGCATCGCCCACGAGATCGTCGAACGCAACCACGGCACCGACGGCATCGTCCTCGTCGGCCTGCAGCGCGGTGGCGTGTGGATTGCCGACGAGTTGGCGGGGATCCTCGCCGACATCGGCTCGCCGGTGCCTGTCGGCTCGCTCGATGTCAGCTTCCATCGCGACGACGTCGGCCTGCGACCGATTGTGCCTGGCCACGTCACTGCCATCCCCGTATCGCTCGACGGCGCCACCGTGGTGTTGATCGACGACGTCCTGTTCACCGGCCGCACGGTGCGCGCCGCGCTCGAAGCCTTGAACGACTACGGACGACCGCACGCCGTGCAGTTGGCGGTGATCGTGGACCGTGGTCATCGCCAGCTACCGATCCGTCCTGATTACGTCGGCAAGAACCTGCCAACCTCGGGCGATGAGGACGTGCAAGTGAGCGCGGCCGGCGTGGTGATCGCATGAAACATCTGCTGTCGATCGGCGATCTCTCGGCGGCAGACATTCAGACCCTCGCCGATGTGCACGGTTTCGATAACATCAACACCGATCCCTCGATCTCGCCCGTGCCCGAGCCGGCGGCGGGGCTTCTGGTCTTGTCCGCGGGACTGCTCGTCCTGGCGCGCCGTCGTAGGGCCTAGCTGACCGATTCGCCCCGATGAAGCACACTCTCTTCCGTCTCCTCTTCGGAGCCTTCATCGTCCTCGGAGGGCAAGGGTCCGCGGAAGCCAGCTTGAGTGTTACGCTCGATTTCAGCAATTTCGGTGACGGGGCGTGG
>JAENVT010000529.1 GCA_016650435.1 Ilumatobacteraceae bacterium | reverse complement strand
GACAGCGCCTTCTGCAGGCCTTGCTCGGTGCGTTCCATGCCGCAGTAGTCCCAGATGATCTTGCCGAGTTCGCGATGGAACCAGTCGGGCGAACGGGTGCCCTTCATGTTGAGGTAGCCCTGGAACCGCTGCGCGGCTGCGGCTTCGGCCGCTTTGAACTCGGGGTGATCGATACCCGGCGCAGGCTTGCCGAGCAGCGGCGCAAGGTAGTTGCCAATCGTGTACGGCAACACGAAGTAGCCGTCGGCCAGACCCTGCATCAAGGCCGACGCGCCCAACCGGTTAGCACCGTGGTCGCTGAAGTTGGCCTCGCCGGCGCAGTACAAACCGGGCACGGTGGTCATCAACTCGTAGTCGACCCACAGCCCGCCCATCGTGTAGTGGCTGGCCGGGTAGATGCGCATCGGCACCTTGGTGGGATTTTCGCCGGTGATGCGTTCGTACATCTCGAGCAGGTTGGAGTACCGCTCGTACACCGTGTCGTACCCGATTCGCTCGATGGCGGCGGCGAGGTCAAGGTACACGCCGTTCTTCAACGGCCCGACACCCTGTCCGGCATCGACGGCGCGTTTGGCAGCGCGCGATGCGATGTCGCGCGGAGCAAGGTTGCCGTAACTCGGGTACAACCGCTCGAGGTAATAGTCGCGATCCTCTTCCGGGATCTGATCGGAGGGACGCCTGTCGTCGGCGTTCTTCGGAACCCACACGCGGCCGTCGTTGCGCAGCGATTCGCTCATCAACGTCAGCTTCGACTGTGTATCGTCGGCCTGCGGGATGCACGTCGGGTGGATCTGCGTGTAGCACGGGTTGGCGAAGTACGCGCCGCGCTGGTGGGCCCGCCACGCTGCAGTGACATTGCACGCCATGGCATTGGTCGACAGGAAGAACACGTTGCCGTAACCGCCCGTCGCCAGCACCACAGCATGAGCAGCATGCGACTGGATTTCGCCTGTCATCAGGTCGCGGGTGACGATGCCGGCGCAGCGACCGTCGACCACGACGGTGTCGACGAGCTCGACGCGGTTGAACAGGCGGACGCCGCCGAGGCCGATCTGACGCGACAACTGCTGATACGCGCCGAGCAACAACTGCTGCCCCGTCTGACCTCTGGCGTAGAAGGTTCGGCTGACCTGTGCTCCACCGAACGAGCGGTTGTCGAGAAGACCGCCGTATTCGCGAGCGAACGGAACGCCTTGGGCGACCATCTGGTCGATGATGTCGACGCTGACCTGGGCAAGGCGATGGACATTGCCCTCGCGCGACCGGAAGTCGCCGCCTTTGATCGTGTCGTAGAACAGTCGATGCACCGAGTCGCCGTCACCGCGATAGTTCTTGGCTGCGTTGATGCCACCTTGGGCCGCGATCGAGTGAGCACGCCGCGGCGAGTCGTGGAACGTGAACGCGTCGACCTCGTAGCCGAGTTCCGCCAACGTTGCAGCTGCCGATGCGCCGGCCAACCCTGTGCCGACGACGATGATCTTGAACTTGCGCTTGTTGTTGGGGTTGACCAACTTCACGTCGCTCTTGTACGCATCCCATTTCTCTTCGATGGGACCAGCGGGCACCCGTGCATCAAGTTTTTGGGCATCGAGTTTCGTGGCGTCGAAAGTGACCGACATCTCAGGCCTTCACAATTCCGGCCAGCACGGCCACTGGGAACGACACGTTTCCGACAACGATCAGTGTGGCGAAACCAATCGCAAAACCGCGTCGCCAACTGTTGAACCTCGGGCGGTTCCAGCCCATCGACTGAAACAGGCTCCACGCCCCGTGGTAGAGGTGTATTCCGAGCGCGATGTTGGCGACGATGTACAGGATCGCGACCGGGACACGCGACAGCGATGCATCAACGTTGCGATACACGTCGCCGCGCACGTAGCCGGGATTGACCCAACCCCATGTGAAGTCGGCAAGGTGCCACAGCACGAACAACAGCACGATGATTCCGGTCCAGCGCATGGTGCGGCTGGCGAAGTTTGCGGCCTGGTAGTCGCGCTCGCTCTGGTACTTCACCGAGCGGGCCTGCCGGTTCATCACGGTCAGGCTGTACGCGGCGTGGATGTGCAGCACCACGGCGCCGAGCAGGCCGATGCGCAGAGTCCACAACACGACCGTTCGCGGCGCCAGAGGCACCAACAGCTCGCGGAGGAACTCGCCATAGTGGTTGATGTCCTCCGGCCCGAGAAACATCTTCAGATTGCCGATCATGTGTGCCAGCACGTAGCCCATCAGGGCGATCCCGCTGAGAGCCATGGCGTATTTCTTGCCAACAGCCGTGCTGTAGAGATCGAGGAGGAAGGGCTTCCGCCTCTTTTTTCGGCCGGTTGCGGTGCCCGTGACGGGGCCGCGCGTTGAGACTGCCTGTGCCATCACCCGTGGACGGTACTCCCACAAAGCCGAACCGACGAACTTTCCAGAAACTGTCATCGTTTCGCCGGACGCCCCGCAAAGTCCCTACACTCTCCACG
>JAENVT010000528.1 GCA_016650435.1 Ilumatobacteraceae bacterium | reverse complement strand
CCGCGCGTCACCGAGCACCTCGACAAGATCTGGACGAAGTACACGCAACAGCCGGGTCCATACGGCTTGCGTGATCCGTCGATCGACGAGCGCCGGGTGCTGTTCGAGTGCACGGTCGATCAGATCGCAACATTCGGTCAGCCCTGACCCGAAGCCACGACCAAATATTGATGGACATCGCTGTCGTCGGCGGGTCGCTTGGCGGTCTGACAGCCGCGTGCCTTTTGGCCGACGCCGGTCACCGCGTCACGGTCTACGAACGCTCACCCGTCGAGCTCGAAGAGCGCGGCGCTGGCATCGGGTTCCTCCCAGCGACGTATCGCTACCTCGTAGAGCACGGCGGTATTCGGCTTGACGACGTTGCCGTGTCGACGGGTCACATCCGCTACCTCGCCCGGGACGGCTCGGTGGCGCACGACGACGAACACGCCTACCTCTTCAGCTCCTGGAATACCGTCTACCGTGAGATGCTCGGGTGCTTCGACCGCTCGACATACCGCCTGGCGCACGAGCTACACACAGTCGAACTCGAGCCCTTGACCCTGGAATTCTCGAACGGCACGGTGATCGAGCCCGACCTCGCCGTGTTCGCTGATGGCATCGGATCGACTGCGCGAGCAGCGTTGCTGCCCGATGCCCGCCCGCAGTACGCGGGCTACGTGGCGTGGCGCGGAGTCGTGCCCGAGACGCACCTGAGCAAGACGACGCGAATCGCGCTCGATGACGCCATCACCTACTTCGTCTACGCGAACAGCCACATCCTCGTGTACCCGATCCCCGGACGCGACGGCTCGGTCGCGCAGGGCGAGCGGCTGATCAACGTCGTCTGGTATCGCAACTATCTCGCCGGCGACGACCTCGACGACCTACTGCTCGATGCCAACGGCATGCGCCGAGAGGTTTCGGTGCCGCCCGGCTTGCTGCGCGCCCAACACGTCGCCGAAGCGCGAACTGTTGCTGCTGCGCGACTGCCGGCTGCGATCGCTGAGGTGGTGTATGCCATCGACGATTTGTTCGTGCAGGTGGTATTCGATCTCGATGTGCCGCGGATGGCGTTTGGCCGCGCCTGCTTGCTCGGAGACGCGGCGTTCGTCGCTCGTCCGCACGCTGCCGCCGGCACGGCGAAGGCTGCAGAAGATGCGTGGACGCTGCGCGACTCTTTGGCCGCGCACCCTGATGACCCGGTTGCTGCACTGTCTGCCTGGGAACCTGGCCAGCTCGCGTTGGGCCGTAGTCTGCAAGAGCGGACACGCGCCATCGGGCGACGCTCGCAGGTCGACGGGACGTGGCGCGCTGGTGATCCCGACTTGATCTTCGGCTTACATGGTCCAGGAGAGTGAGTGACTGATGGACGAAACGGCAACTCCAGCACGCACCAGAGTCGCGGCCCTCATGGCCGAGGAGGCAGGGCCTCTGATCGATTCCCTCGACGACGCCCAACGGAAGGTGGCGCTGTGGCCGTTCCCGGCCGACGACGAGCGACGCCTGTGGTTCTACACGCCGACCGACCACGGTGGGCTCACCTTGGCGGCGATGACACAGCAGCAACATCGGCTGCTGTATCGCTTGGTCGCCAGCGGGCTGTCGACCCCCGGATTTGTCACGGCCTCGACGATCATCGGTCTCGAGAACGTGCTCGACCAGCTCGAGGGGTTCAAGGCGTCGTTCGAGCGACCGCGCGGCCGCGATCCGTTGCTGTACTACGTGCGCTTCTTCGGTTCCCCATCGCTCACCGGCACTTGGAGTTGGCGGCTCGGTGGACACCACATCTCGTTGAACTTCACGATCATCGATGGAGTACTCAGCGGAGCAACGCCGCTGTTCTTCGGAGCGGACCCTGCTAGCTCGCCGCTGCTCGGCCCGCATCCGCTGCGTCCGCTCGCCGGCGTTGAAGATCTCGCTCGCGAGCTCACCCGTTCGTTGTCGACCGACCTGCGCGACATCGCAGTGGTTTCGCCGCGGGCACCCACCGATCTGGTCGGCTCCAACCGCCCGTCGCTGGCGGATGGCGATGAGCCGATTGCGTTGCCGCTTATCTTTCGTCGTCCGTTCGACGGCGAGGTCGGTGAAACCCTGCAGCAGGCGCAGGCCAGACTCGAGGCGTCGACAGGTGTTGATTCAGCTGACCTCGAGGCGATGTCGTTCACCCATCGACCGAAAGGGCTGGCAGCCAAGGCGATGGATGCGGACCAGCGCGGCATGCTCGACGCGTTGTTGCGGCTGTACGTCGACCGTTTGCCCGATGATGTAGCAGCCGAAGAGGCTGCCAAGTTCGCGGGAGCAGCGCTGGGCGATGTTCACCTGCTCTGGGCTGGCGGATTGGAACCTGGGCAGCCGCACTACTACCGGCTGCACGGACCAACTCTCCTCGTGGAGTACGACAACACGGCGCGCGACGCAAACCACGTCCACACCGTGTGGCGCGACCCGCGAGGCGACTTCGCCGACGACCCGCTTGCCCGCCATCGCGCGGAGCACCATCACTGATGTCGGGCACTGATCGCGGGCCAGCCGTCCCGGTCAGGCGATGCGAGTTACCTGACCGACGTGGCCGGAACCTTCGATGAACAAGCCCTTCGACCCGGAGACCCTCTTGAGATAGTCGCCGTCGGCACTGATCTTGCCGCGGGCTGTATCGGCTGCAGCGAAATCTGGCTGTGACGAGATCCATGTGATCGTGCCCAGCGTGCCGAACACGTCGGTCAACACCGCGACCGGGGTGTTGATCACCGACTCGACGTGTTGTGCGATTTCGACCGCCCATCCAACTGCGTCGGCCATGCGGTCGACGATTGCCGTCGCAGTCGTGACGTTAGTGACGGCTCCGAGGGCAGGCGGTTCGCCCGGCGTGCCGTACACCAACTCGCGCAACGAGTCCTGGCCGGGACCAGCGACCATGTCGGCGGCCGACTCGATCATGTCGAAGTAGGCGGGGTCAGTGAGCAGATCAGCGGTGCCCGCCGCGAGGGCTGCCTGCGAGTCGACCAACGAGCTCCACGCCACCGTCCCAAGCGGATACCCAAAGCCGCCGAGCCAGCAGCTGACCGAGAGCGAACTGTGCGCGTTGACGTACTCCGTGATTCCGACGGCCCACGGCATGGCTCGCCGCGGGCTGCCCGACAGTGTGAGGAGGCGTGAAAACATGAGCATTGAAGGTCCCCTTTCAAGAGATTCCGGCGAAGCATGCGCCTTGTTGGCTTTCCGGTCAATGTCATCACGACGCGCGACCCAACCCTGCCCGAAGGGTCGCCCGGTCCAGGCGGGTGGCCAGATGGCTGCGACGACTCAGGATTTCGGGCCCAACGTCAACGTCATGCCGTTCGGGATGCACCTCGGTCTCTGTGTGAGCGAACAAACGATCCGCGGCTTTATCCGCTCGCGCAGATCCGACGGAGTCGCCTGAGTCTGTCCGAACCCGCGTGCTAGAGCCGGGGAAAAGATGGTTGGCGTCTGGCGGGATGCAGAGCAAGCAGTTTGATCAGGCGAGCCGTGTCCACCCGGCGCGCCTGGTCGACTCGCTGACAGCTCGAGCACCACACCGACACGCGGCGCCACGGGCTGTCGCGTTCGTCCCAACCATCGAGGGCGCTCGCGCAGATCGGGCACGGCCGGCCGCGCTGGCCATAGATCCAATGGTCAGCGGTGGTGAGCCGGCGACCGGTCGTGTTCTGCGGGCCGCGTTCGGCGTTGGTGCGGATCAGCGCGGTTCCGGCACCGACGAGAGCGTGCAAACCTTCGATCGATCCGATCGTTTGGTTCGGTGACACGCCGGCGACGAACGGCACCTCGATCGCGTAGATGTTGCCGAATCCGGCGACGTTGCGTTGGTCGAGCAAGGCCGTCGCCAGGGCCGCAAGCGGGTCTCGTTGCAACCGCTCGACCACCCCGTCGATGTCGGGGAGATCTGGCCCGCACAGATCGGGGCCGAGGTGACCAGCGACGCGATCTTCTTGCTTCGTCGGCAGCAGTTCCACAACAGGGAGATCGATCCCAGTCAGGCGACCGCTCTCCATCCACAGCTCGACTCGTCGCCGCCATTCCGGTTCCCGCGCCGCAGGGCCGACGGTCCACGATCCCGTCATCCGCAGATGGGAATGCAACGTGGCGCCGTTGTCGAATCGGATGAACAGGTGCTTGCCGATCGCATCGGCATCGACCAACGTCGCCCCGGCCAGATCGACACCGACGACTCGTGGATCCCTGGTGACACAGCGCAGGCATTTCTCGCCGGCGAATCGTCGGCTGATCTTGTCGGCCAGCCGCCGAATGGTGTCGCCCTCCGGCATGGACGCCACCGTACCGAACGCGATGTTGGTCAGATTCCTTCGGCGGCGTTGAGACCTTCCTCGTCAATTGCCTTGCCCGTG
>JAENVT010000527.1 GCA_016650435.1 Ilumatobacteraceae bacterium | reverse complement strand
TCATCGGCGTGCTTCCAAGCAATCCGCCGCTCAGCGTGCTCGCGTCCCTCGGCAGCGGCGGCAATCACGTGCTGGTTCTGGTCTCGCAAGGCGTGCGATACGGTCTGCAGGTCCTCGAGGTTTTCGGCGTGCAGCGCTTCAGCGACGATCAGGTCGGCCCGCCGCCGATGGGGCAAGAGGGCGACCTCATTTCCGGCACCGTCGGCGAAGCTGAGGAACTCACCCTCGTCGTTGATCCCACAGTTCTCGCGGCCCGACTATGACAGGCACCGCGGGGCGAATCTTGGTTGCTGAGGATTCACTGGTGGTGCGTACCGTCGTCTGTGATCAACTCGAGGAGGAAGGGTACGAGGTCGCTGCAGCCGTCGACGGCGAATCCGCTCTCACACAGTGCGCACTCATCAAACCTGACGCGATCCTGCTCGACATAGAAATGCCTGGGCTCGACGGTCATCAGGTCCTCGCCCGATTGAAGGCGGATCCAGACCTCAGCGACATCCCAGTTGTGTTCCTCACCGGTCGCACCGGCACCGACGACATGGTGGCGGGACTGCGAGCAGGTGCTCACGACTGTCTGAAGAAGCCGTTCGAACCTGCGGAGCTGATCGCACGGATCGGCGGCGCCGTGCGCATGAAACGGCTTCAAGATGAATTGCGGATGCGCAACGAGCAGCTCGACCAACTCAGCCGCGTCGACGCGCTGACCGGTATCTTCAATCGCCGCCACCTCGACGAGCAGTTGGTGGAGGCGGGCAAGACCGCAGCACGCGCTCAGCAATCACTTGCTGTCTTTATGTTGGATATCGACCATTTCAAACAGGTCAACGACGCCCATGGGCACCCCGCGGGTGATCAAGTCCTGCAAGAGTTCGCTCGGCGATTGAAGGCGACGCTGCGCGCTGGCAACACTGTCGGGCGCTGGGGAGGAGAAGAGTTCCTCGTCATTGCGCCGCACACGACCCCGGAGGAGGCTGTGATGCTCGGTGAGAGGATCAGGTTGTCGATTGCCGACCAACCGGTCGATCTCGGCTCCGTGCGCCTCTCGATCACCGTCAGCATTGGTTGCGGTGTCGGCCTCAAGCCGTCGGCCGAGCTTGTCGCCACCGCTGATGCTGCTCTGTACCGATCCAAGGCCGAAGGGCGCAATCGCGTAACGGTGGCGTAGGCACGTCGGCTCGTGTGTCGTTGTGTGCAGCTGCGACGATGACCGGCATGGCCATCGACTTCACGCTCTCACCCGAACTAGAAGACATTCGGCTGCGCGTCAGAACGTTTGTCGACGAGGTCGTCAAGCCGGGCGAGGCCAAGATCGGTGACCCCGCGCGTATGGACCGCAAGGAGTACATCTCCTTGCTGTTCGGAATGCGTCAGGCGGCCAGGGATGCCGGGCTGTGGTTGCCACAGATGCCGACGGAGTGGGGTGGCATGGGGCTCGGCCACGTCGAGCTGGCGATGGTGCAAGCCGAGGCGGCCAAGGCCTCGTATGGCCCGTTCGTGCTCAACTGCCAAGCACCCGACGAAGGCAACATGCACACCCTGCTGCACTGGGCGACGCCGGAGCAGAAGGAGAAGTACCTACGGCCGTTGTGCGACGGCCTCAAGATGAGTTGCTTCGCGATGACCGAGCCAGAAGTCGCCGGCAGTGATCCGACGTTGATCAAGACCACGGCCGTTCAGGACGGTGACGAGTGGGTGATCAATGGGCACAAGTGGTTCATCTCCAATGCCAGGCGTGCCGCGTTCGCGATCCTCCTGGCACGAACCGAAGACAATCCCGATCTACCGCAGGCAGCCAACACGGCGTTCATCGTCGACATCCCGTCGCCTGGTTGGAACCGGGTGCGCGAAGTCGAAACGATGCACGGTGGAAGCGGTCACAGCGAGATCGTCATCGAGGACCTGCGCGTACCCGACACCAACATGCTCGGCGGCCGCGGGCAAGGGCATCTGCTCGGCCAATACCGGCTGGGTCCGGCCAGGCTGGCGCACTGCATGCGCTGGATCGCCCAGGCCGAGACGGCCCTCGACATGATGGTCGACCGCTCGCTGTACCGCTACGCCCATGGCTCGGTTCTCGCCGAGAAGCAGGGCATCCAATGGATGATCGCCGACTCGACGATGGAGCTGTATCAGTCCAAGTTGATGGTGCTGCATGCCGCCTACCGCATCGACCAGGGTCTCGACTTCAAGTCGGAGGTGTCGATGGCCAAGCACTTCGTCGCCAACATGCTCGGCCGGGTCATCGACCGTTCGATCCAAGTGCACGGTGCACTCGGATACTCCACCGACACCCCTCTTGCCAGCATGTATCAGCACGCTCGGTGGGCGCGGTTTGCCGACGGCGCCGATGAGGTGCATCAGATGCGAATTGCCCAGCGGACAATCGCCGCATATCGCGACCACGGCTCGACGCGAACAGCAACCGGCGACCTTCCTGTCTGACGGGCGGCATCAACCCAGCAACCCCGTGACGGTCGTGTTGGTCAACCCGTTGGCGGTCAGCAGGTCGAGTATTTGAGGGAGCGCGTCGATCGTGTCTCTGTGGCCGAAGTGGAGGCTGACAATCGCTCCCGCATGAAGTTGTTTCTTGACGCGCGCGACGACCGCCGCGGCACCGGGCTCTTGATAGTCGCGGGAATCGATGTCGTAGCCGACAGACACCGCGTACCCGGCTGCGCCTGCCTCTTCGAGAATCACAGCGGATGGCACGTCGGTTCCGGAAGGCCGAAACCATTTGCCGATCGAGCCGATGAATGGAATGAGCGCTTCGCCGCCTCCGACGATCTCGGCATGGACGTCTGCTCGAGACAGCTTGAGCATTGATTTGTGGCTCTTGGTGTGGTTGCCGAGTTCGTGTCCGTCGTCGACCGCTCTGTGCCCCAATGCCGGGTTGGTGGTCAGCCAATCTCCGATCGCGAACAGGGTCGACGTGACACCACTGGTCTTCAACAGGTCCAGAAGCTCGCCGACCAACGCCGGGTCACCGCCGAGATGAAAAGTCAGCGCGACCATGTTGCCCTCGGGCGGCCCGCTCGTCACGTAGATCGCCGGACCACTGACCACCTGCGGTGCGGCAGTGCTTGCCACCACAGACGTGGGTTCCGCGATGGCGACGGTCGTCGCCGGCGACGGCTGGGCCGTGGTGGGTGCGGGCTGCGCGGAAGCCGATGTCACAACCGGGATGGAAGTCGTTGGTGGCGAAGTCGTCGGGGAGGCTCCAGTAGAGGACGTCGCGCCAGTGGTCGAGCCGGCGTCCGTGCACGCGGCCGAAGCGACTCCGGCGAGCAACGTTGCCCCGCCCAGCAGCAGCTGACGCCGCCCGAACATCGCTGGGCGATCGGGTCCGCGACTCACCGGTAGTTTCCCGTGTGGCCGAGGGAGTAGCGCCCGGGCTGAGGGAAGACAGCGAGACCGTGCGGACCCGATGGCACCGGAATCGTTGCCAGAACCGCTCCAGTCGTCGTGTCGAAGACGTACACCTCGGCGTCGAAGCGGCCCGACAGCCACAACCGCGTGCCATCAGCCGAGACTCCGCCCATATCAGGTGACCCTCCACCTGGAATCAGCCAGGTGGCTGTCACGGTGTCGGTCTTCGGGTCGATCACACTGACAGATCCTTCGCCCGGCCTGGACCTGCGCCGGACGTCGTGGGCGGTTCGCCCCCTGTTGGTCACGTAGATCAAGGAGCCGTCGCGACTCGGGTAGATACCGTGGGGACCTTTTCCAGTTTCGATTGATCCGATGACTGCAGTGCCATCGCCGTCGATGATCCACACGCATCCATGCTCCATGTCGGCCACGTAGAACTTGGTGCCATCGGGTGCAAGCCGCAGATCTTGCGGCATCGAACCGTCAGGCAGTGGGATCACACCGAGGATCGTGCCCGTTGCCGTGTCGACCTTCAACACTTGCCCTGAGAACTCGCACGTCGCCAGGAACCAGGTCTCGTCGAGCGACCAATCGGCGTGGTTGATCCCGTTGCACGGCGTTGGAACCGAGAAGCGCAGCTTCCAGGTCAGTCGATCGTAGAAGTCCATCCGCTTCAAGCGCTCGGCCATGACGATCGCCGTTGATCCATCTGGCGTGAAGTACAGGTTGTACGGCGCGGCGACGTTGATCGACGCGCCCTTGTCGCCTGTTGCCGGATCGATCTCGACGAGACGATTGGCGCCACTCACAGTCGCGTACAGCTTGGTGAGATCCCACCCAGCCACGACGTGTTGCACGAGCCGGCCGACCTTGTAGCGCTTGACGATCGTCATCGTCGCCTGGTCGATCACGGTGACCGAGCCGTCGTTGTTGCTCGGGACATACACGTAATTCTTGGCGGTGGCAACGGCGGGGCTCATCTGCCCGGCGACAGTGTGCGAATACACCTGGGGGATGGTGGTTGTGGTGGTCGGCGGCTCGGTCGTCGTCGTCGTCGGCGCAGTCGTGGACGTACTACTGGTGGTACGTGCGATTGTGGTTGTCGTTGAAGGTTCCGTCGGTTCGCCGAGATCACCACTGAACGATGTCGGCACGGTGGTGACTGCTGGCGTCGCTCGAGATGTCGAAGAGCATGCACCGGTCAACACCGAGAGCACGCCGATCGACAGCATTGCGACAATGCGGGTCCGATCGCAGCTGTGCCGCCATCGGGAGGGGGTCATTGGCGACGACCGTAGATCCGTCGCTCGATCGATATGCATCGCCGACAGTTAACCGTCGGTACATGACCGACGTGGGCGCTTCTTCGAAGCGAGGCGCGTGGGGCGCTCAGCGCTCCGTCAACGGTTGTGCTGCAGGAACTTCCCAGTTGGCCGGCATTCTCGAGAAGTCGAAGAATGGCTCTTCGTCGTGGGCAGCGACTGCATCTTCGATCTGATCGTAGAAGCCGCGTCCGGTCTCTTCGGCGAACGTGATGTGCACCTCGTCGGCATCGCTGATCGATGGCCGTTGTACATACTCGGGGAAGGTTGCCTCGGCGGCGTCGCCCTCGGCGTAGCCACGGGCAAACATCTGCTTGAGAATTCCAAACCCGTCATTGCGCACCAGTGTTCCGCCGCGGGCCGAACCGCCCAGTTCACGCATGTGCGACTGGAACTTCTCGAGGTCGTAGGTGTCGTAGGCGACGTGTTGGCAGGCATGGTCGCCATGACGATCGACGAACTTGGTGACCTGAGACTTCTTGGCACGATCGATGCCTTCGATCAGGGCAACTCCGAAGTCGCCGTAGTCGATGCACCAGATCTTCATGCTGCTGTCGAGGTCGCCGGGACGCACGTCGTCGATGCGATTGATCAACGTGCCACCTTCGACCTCGATGTGGAACCATGCCCACCTCTCGATGGTGCCGGCTTCGCAGGCATAGGTGATGTGATCGACCTTCTTGATGTACGACATGTGTCAATTGAATCAAGTTGACCAATATGGATCAAGCGAGGCTGTCAGAATGTACTGTGAACCACACGGTTCAGCGCAATATGGTCAGGTTCGAGCACCGAAAGTAGAGTCTTGTGGCCACCTTGGAAGATCGCCCACCGGGCCTCGATTCGCTCGACCGCCGGCTGATAGGGAAATTGCGTGCCGCCCCGCACTCGACTGTCTCGGATCTGGCCCGCGCCCTCGACTGCGCGAGGGGCACCGTCCTCACCCGATTGCGACGGCTCGAAGAACGAAAGGTGGTCGTCGGCTACGGCCCAGACATCGACCCTGCTTCGGCAGGGCTTGGCGTTCTGGCCTTCACCACGCTCGCCATCTCGCAGGGTTCGCACAACCGCGTCGTTGCTCATCTCCGGACGATCCCGGAGATCCTCGAGATCCACACCGTCACCGGCTCGGGGGATCTTTTGGTACGGATCGTCGCTCGAAGCAACGACCACCTCCACCTCATCCTGCAGCGCGTTGTTTCGTCGCCAGATGTCAACCGCACCGAGACGCAGCTGGCGCTCAGCAGCACAGTGCTGCGAACGATTGCCGATCTGGTTGCCGACGGCACCTAGTGATCTAGTCGGCGATACCGAACATGGCGCGGAAGCGATCGAGGTTTTCGCTAGATGGTCGCAATGGGTCGTAGTCGACCTCGGGAAGCGGCTGGACGACATCCCAATGTTCGGCCATCATCCCGGCCGAATCGAAGCGCAGGAAATCGGCGATCACGACAGCCGGCAGCAACTTGTGCAAGATCACGAAATCGCCGCTGGCGAACAGCTGGATCGGCCGCCACTCGCGGCGCCCGGGACGCTTCCACGCCACCTCGTGCAAGTAGTGCCGAAGCCCTTCGCGACCTTGTCCGATTCCCGGTGTGTGTTGGATGTAGCCGTCTGCGACATAGCGATCGACCAATGATAAATCGTCACCGTGCATGCAGTCGCCCATGAAGTGCAACACGACGCGTTCGTTGTCGGTCAGGTCGTTGCGCAGGCGCGGATCCCACGGGTTGTCGAACATGGTCGGAGAGTTTCTCAGAGCTACGGTGGCGCGACCGATCTGGAAAGGGGAGACGTGAGGGCTGCGGTTGCCACCTGGACGCGCAAGGTCGTCGTGCAGATGGGGGAATCATGAACCTGCTGCTGCCGTCGTTGAACGGCGAGTTCGGCGATCACGACGAGACAGTGACAGTCGATGGGCAGGCGGTGTCGTGGGCCCAGCTGGCCAGGCGTGCAGGTGCCGTCGCCCAACGGCTTTCAGGCATGCCGGCGGTGGCGTTGCGAGCATCCAACACGCTCGACACGGTCATCGGCGTCGTAGCAGGGCTCATGGCCGGCGTGCCGGTGGTGCCAATGCCGTCCGACGCCGGACCCATGGAGCGCGAGCACATGCTGCGTGACTCTGGCGCAGCGGCGACTATCGGCGATCCGCTGTGGGAGGAAGTGACGCTTCCGCAAGTACCTGTCGGGGGCGAATCCGAGTGGACGGGCAGCGAGCCGTCGGCTGACGCGACCGCGCTGATCATGTACACCTCGGGCACGACCGGCCTGCCGAAAGGCGTCGTGCTGTCGCGGCGGGCTGTTGCTGCGGATCTCGACGGCCTGGCCACGGCGTGGCAATGGTCGCCTGACGACACACTGGTGCACGGCCTGCCGCTGTTCCATGTGCACGGACTTGTGCTCGGTGTGTTGGGTGCACTTCGTGTCGGGTCGCGCCTCGTGCACACCGGCAAGCCGACTCCGCAGGCGTACGCAGCCGCCAACGGCACCATGTACTTCGGCGTACCAACGGTGTGGTCACGAATCTGCGCCGAACCGGCACTGGCCTCCGCATTGAGAGGGGCACGGCTGGTCGTGTCTGGAAGTGCGCCGCTTCCTGTCGCGGTGTTCGAGCAGATGCAAACGTTGATCGGACAGCCGCCGGTCGAGCGGTACGGCATGACCGAAACCCTCATCACCATCTCGACCCGCGCTGACGGCGAGCGTCGCCCTGGCTGGGTCGGCCTGCCGATCACCGGTGTCGAGAGCAGGCTCGTCGGCGAGGACGGCGAGGTGATCGCCAACGACGGCACGACGATCGGCGAGTTACAGATCCGCGGCACGACCATGTTCGAGGAATACCTCAACCGGCCGGACGCCACCGAGTCGTCGTTCGATGGCGACTGGTTCCGAACGGGCGACGCGGCCGTGATCGACGACGAAGGCTTTCATCGCATTGTCGGCAGGCAATCGATCGACATCATCAAGACCGGCGGATTCAAGGTTGGCGCGGGGGAGGTAGAAGCGGCACTGCTGACCCACCCGAATGTTGCCGAGGCAGCGGTTGTGGGCGTCAGCGATCCGGATCTCGGTCAGCGGATCGTCGCGTTCGTCGTCTGCGGCGACGTCGACGGTGCGACCTTGATCAACCATGTTGCCGCATTGTTGTCGGTGCACAAACGCCCGCGCGAAATTCGTTTCGTCGACGTCCTGCCGCGCAACGCCATGGGCAAAGTCCAAAAAACGCTCCTCACCTAGTGGAGTGCTTCGGGGCACCCAGGTGGGCGTGGAACACTC
Organism: Ilumatobacteraceae bacterium; assembly: GCA_016650435.1. Next base: position 288 of record JAENVT010000527.1, on the reverse strand, counting down.
CACTCGCCCTGTGTGGAGTGTTTCGGGGCACCCAGGTGGGCGTGGAACACTCCACTCGGGCTAGACGAGGTGGGTGACGAGGTCGCCGATGCCTTCGATCGTGCTCGTCAGCACGTCGCCGGGGTGCAGGAACCGCGGTGGCTTGCGGGCGTAGCCGACGCCTTCCGGAGTTCCGGTAAAGATCAAGTCGCCCGGCATCAGCGGACACAACGCGGAGATGTACTCGATCAACACCGGGACGCCAAAGATCAACATCGACGTGCGCGAAGCCTGCAGCGTCTCGCCGGC
>JAENVT010000526.1 GCA_016650435.1 Ilumatobacteraceae bacterium | reverse complement strand
GTCAGCCCGTTCGTCGAGACTCATTGGGGCACCAAGGTGATGGTGATCCAGGATCCCGACGGCCACCGCTACCGCATCCAGGCACCGGTTGACGACTGAGGCTCGACATCTGGTCGGCGGTAATCTCACGACATGGCAACCGTCCGCACGATCGACGAGTTGGTCGAGCTGTACGACGTACCGGTGCCGACCTCGATCACCAAGGAGATCGACCACATCACCGAGTTGCACCGCGCGTACATCGAGGCCTCGCCCTTCGTTATCGTGGCCACGTCAGGGCTTGACGGTCTCGACTGTTCACCGCGGGGCGACCCACCAGGCTTCGTGCGCGTCGTCGACGATCGCACGGTGATGATGCCCGATCGGCGTGGCAACAATCGACTCGACAGCCTGCGCAACCTTGTGGTGGATCCGCGAATCGGTTTGCTCTTCCTCGTGCCGGGCATCGGCGTGACGTTGCGAGTCAACGGCACGGCCGAGATCTCCACCGACGCCGAACTGCGGCAGTCATTTGCCTTCGGCGACAAGGTGCCGACAACTGTGATTGTCGTCACCACGACATCGGTCTACACGCAGTGCCCGAAGGCATTGATCCGTTCACATCTCTGGGACCCGTCACGTCATCGTGACCCGTCCAAGCTCCCGTCCGTTGGCGACATCCTGCAGGTCATCACTGCCGGCGCCTTCGACGGCGAGGCCCACGACGCCGCCTACCCCGAACGAGTCCGCCAGACCATCTACTGATCGGTGATCCACCGTCCTACCGCGACGTAAGTCTGCTGTCGCGGCCTGGTAGACGCCACGATTAGGGTGGCTGAAGCTTGGCCGAGAGGGGACTCCTATGGGACGTATCGTTTTTGTAGGCGGCGGGATCGTTGGTACCTGTGCGGCAATGATGCTCGCCAACGACGGTCACGACGTGACCGTGCTCGAGCGTGATCCCGCTCCGCCACCTGCACCAGAGAACGCGTGGGACGACTGGGACCGGCGCGGTGTCAACCAGTTCAAGATGCTGCACTTCTTCCTGTCGAGGTTCCGTCAGGTCGCCGATGCCGAGCTTCCCGGACTCACCGATGCGATGGTCGCAGCCGGCGCGCTTCGCATGAATCCATTCGTCGGAGTTCCCGACGAGATCACCGGCGGTTGGCGGGAGGGCGACGAACGCTACGGCAGCGTCACTGCGCGGCGTCCCGTTGCCGAGTCGGTTGTCGCCACCATGGCTGCATCCACATCGGGTGTCACCATTCGTCGCGGAGTCGGCGTGGCAGGAGTGCTGACAGCCAACGGCGCCAACGGCATCGTCCAAGTCGCCGGAGTCCGCACCGAAGAAGGCGAGGAGATCACGGCTGATCTCGTGGTCGATGCGGGTGGACGCAGGTCCGCCATGCCCACCTGGCTGCGCGACGTGGGTTCTCCTGGCCCGCACGAGATGATCGAAGACTGCGGCTTCGTCTACTACGGCCGTCACTTCCGGTCGGCAGACGGATCGATACCGCCGGCATTCGGCGGGCTGGTGCAGCACTATGGCTCGGTTTCGATCCTCACACTCCCGGCCGACAACGGCACCTGGGGCGTGGGCGTGATCACCAGCTCGAAGGACGCCGCACTACGCAGCATGTTGGAGGTCGACTGCTGGGAAAAGGTGGTGCGCGCCTTTCCACTCGTTGCCCATTGGATCGATGCAGAGCCGATCACCGACGTCAAGCTGATGGCCAAGATCGAGGACCGTCAACGGACGTATGTCATCGACGGCACACCGGTTGCCACCGGCATGGTTGCGCTTGCGGATGCGTGGGCATGCACGAACCCGTCACTCGGGCGCGGGATGTCGATCGGCATCGTTCACGCTTCGGCGCTTCGATCGATGCTTCGTGAGGAACCACTCGATGATGCCAAGGGCCTTGTGATGCGGTGGAGCGAACTGACCGACCAGACCGTTCAGCCGTACTTCGCCGAGACACTTTCATTCGACCGTCACCGCCTGGCCGAGGTCGAAGCCAAGATCGCGGGACGGCCCTACGAATGCGACGACGCCGACTGGGTCCTGGGGCAGGCGCTTGCTAGCTCCATCCTCAAGGATCCGGATCTACTTCGCGGCTTCATCGACGTGGTCACGCTGCTCGATCTCCAGGAAAACGTGCTCGCTCG
>JAENVT010000525.1 GCA_016650435.1 Ilumatobacteraceae bacterium | reverse complement strand
TGTCAATACCCCGATTATGGTCAAGAAATCCGCTGGTCAGGCTGCCTGCGTGGTCAGGCCTTCCGGCCCTAGACTGGGCAACCGTGCCCCTGCGAATCGGACTGTTCGGTGGCACGTTCGATCCGCCACACGTCGGCCACCTGGTGACAGCGGTCAACGTGCGTCACGCGCTGGATCTCGATGCCGTGGTGCTGATGGTCGCCAATTCACCCTGGCAAAAGGAACGAAGTCGCTCGATTTCACCTGCCGAGGATCGTTTGGCGATGGTTGAAGCCGCTGTCGCCGATGTCGATGGTCTCGTTGCCGGCGACGCCGAGATTCGTCGCGGTGGACCGAGTTTCACGGCCGACACCCTGGCAAACCTGGCCGACTGCTATCCGGAGGCGGAGTTGTTCACGATCGTCGGCGACGATGCCGCGGCCGGGCTCACCACATGGGAACGCCACGAGGAAGTCGTTGCTCGATCGCGTCTGGTGGTGGTCGACCGGCCGGGCGCGCCCGTCGAGTTGCCAGCCGGCTTCGAGTGGCTGCATGTCGAGGTACCGAGGCTCGAGGTGTCGAGCACCGACTTGCGGGCCCGCGTGCGCGACGGCCGTCCTCTCAACTATCTGGTGACGGAGCCGGTTCTCGGCATCATCGCCATCCGTAAGCTCTATCGAGAAGCCGCATGACGTCACTTCCCGGCCGCCGCCGGCGCAACACGCTGTTGGCGTTAGGTGCCGGTGTCGTCGCTGCCGTCGTCGTGCCGACGCTGGTGTATGTCGGCGCGAACGCAATCACCAATTCCAAGGCAGGCAGGAATGCTCTCGCGAACGCCCCGCTCGAGCAGTCGTTCCCGCAGACTCCAACGGCGATGCTCGCAACAGTCAGCGAAACCAACGAGCTAACGAGTGTCACCGTGCTCGTCCTCGCCCCAGACGCGGATGAGGCCCCGGCTGTCTACGACCAACGCGGCGGCAGCATCGTGTCGGTGCCGATCAACGTCGACAGCGGTTCGGGTGGCCAGCTGCTCTCGTTGCACGATGCGTATGCACTTGGCGGTCAAGAAGAACTGCTCGTCGATCTCGAGTCATCCCTCAACCTCACGATCGATTTCACAGCGGTGATGAAGCGCGACGAGGTCGCCGCGTTTTTGACCGGCCTTCCATCGGTACAGGTCACCTTGTCGAATGACATGCTGGGTGCCGATGAGGCCGTGGTGGTTGCCAAGGGTCCCAATAGCCTGACGGCCCCGCAGATTGCGCAGATCCTCACGTCCAAATCAGCCACACAACGCGAACGACTCCGACAAGCCGACATCGGCGCGGTCTGGTCGGGAGTCGCCGCTGCGATCGGCAAGGGACGCGACGGCCTCACGCTCAGCGCCGGAAGCCCGACGACTTTCGCGGAACTGGCGACGCGATTGATGAGCGCGTCGGTGGCGTCGCGTGGGTTGGTGGCTCGCCCGCTGGAGAGCGCGCTCAACCCGGAGGGCCTCGACGTCGAGGCGCTCGACCGACCCGACACCATCATGGTTTTCGCAAGCATCGCGCCGGCGCAGATGTCGCGACCGGCAAGCGGGCTGACGTTCCGTATCGAGGCGCCACCCGGTTACGACCAACAGGTCCGCAAGACAATCGGAATGCTGCTGTCGCTCGGTGGAAACGTGGTCTCGGTCGATCTGAATTCCAAGCCCACTGCTGATACGAAGTTCCTGATCTACGACGCGTCGCTGGCCGCGGCCGAACCGAAGGACAACCCCATCTTCGGAACGATCACCGTGGAGACGCCCGACATACGCCTTGGGAGCATCGACGAGACGATCGCGTTGGGCACGACATATCTGAAGGGCGTCGATTTGTCTGCACCTGATGCGACTTCGACATCGACGCCCACGTCGGTTGCACCGACGGAGACCACCGCGTGAGCCAAGCGACTGCAGCGGCCCTCGCCGTCACCGCAGCACGCACCGCCGACGACAAGAAAGCTGAACGCACGCTTGTGCTGTTTGTGGGCGATGTGTTGTCGATCACCGAGTACTTCGTCATCACGAGTGCTTCGAACCGGCGGCTCGTTCGCATGGTCGTCGACGAGATCGAGACAGCGGTGCGCGAGCAGCACGGCCGATCGCCGTTGCGTGTCGAAGGAGTGGCCGAGCAGCAATGGGTTCTGATCGACTATGGCGACGCGGTCATCCACGTGTTCAGCGACGAGATCCGTGCGTACTACGAGATCGAGCGTCTCTATCGCGACGTCCCCAAGATCGATTGGCAGCTCGACGCGACGTGATCTGCCATCGGGGAATCGAAGTCGCCTTCAGATCCAATGTGAATTAGCCATGTCAGTACCGCTTTCCGGTCCATTCGATACGGGTCAACTTCCTCGAATTGCTGCGCACCCGGTGACAGTCACGGTTGCCAGAACCGTCGCGCCGGGTTGGGAAGCCGAGTTCTTGAAATGGGCCGACGAACTGATCGCTGCCGCGCGTGAATTCCCCGGCTGCCTCGGCGCCGCGGTGTTGCATCCGGGGGCTGATGGTGGTGAGTACCAGATCATCGTTCGATTCTCCGACGGACTGATGTTGCGCGTGTGGGAGCGCTCGGCGATTCGTAACGAACTGATGGAGCGCGCCGACAAGTTCGTCACCGGCACGCGGATGTCGCGGACCGTCGGCGTCGAGGAGTGGTTCAACGCCGCCGGCAACGCAGAGCCGAAGCGACCGATGTGGAAGAAGCTGTCGTTCGAAGTCGCTTGGGTCTATCCAGCAGCGTTGCTGATCACCCTCGTTGCCGCGCCACTGCTCGTCAAGATCCCGCTCGGAATACGGGTGTTGACGAGCATTGCCGTCGTCACGGTGGTGATGCAGTTCATCGTGTTGCCTATCCGCAAACGCTTGAGAGCCAAGCGTCGTTTCTAGTCGCGCATCTGGTGCGAAGTCGCGAACTGTTGTCACACAGCACCAGCATCGTGCCCTACGGCAACACTTCCACGACGTCAACGCGTTGGGAACGGTCACGACTCGTTGGTAATCTCAGTCGTCCCAAACGGGGCTGTAGCTCAGTTGGCAGAGCACTTCCATGGCATGGAAGGGGTCAGGGGTTCAATTCCCCTCAGCTCCACCAGGTGAGAGGGCATTTTCGCCTCTTGCGGGTGGACCTTTCCGGGTCATGGCGAGTCAGTTGGCGAGTAGTAGGCCAACTGAAAGAGGACACCATGACCACCACCGACCCGTACGCAGACCCGTACGCCGACAATGACAACGTCGCGCAACCGAGCACCTGGACTCGAGAGCACAACCACGACGTCATCACCAGGTTCACCGTGAAAGCGCCCTTCCACATGGTCGGCGAGCACGACGGGGCCAACCAGCTCGCGTTGCTGCTGCAGGTCATCTGCAAGGAGTTGCAGGATTTATCCAACGAGGTCGTCGAGCTGCAGAACGCGGCCGAGATGGCGCGGGACGCGCAGTGACCGACCAGGAGCTGTTCGACGCCTTCGAGGAGTATCAGCGGGGCCGCGGACTGGCTCAGTCGACCCGTGAGCGCCGACGGATGAGCTTGCGAAGCCTCACCCGGTACATGACGCCACGGTCGATCACGACAGTCAAAGTCCCCGACGTCGACGGATGGCTCGCCCGCCTCAAGACGCCGGGGACCAAGACCGCGTACTACCGGGATCTCGTCGCGTTCTACAAGTGGGCGCACCGTCGCGAGCTGATCGCCGCCAATCCGATGTTGCTCACCGATCCGCCACGGGCACCCAAGCACCTCCCGAAGCCGTGCAAAGCCGAAGTGATCGGAACCGCGGTGGCTATGTCGAACGGGCCGACGCAGCTGATGATCCTCCTCGGCGCGCTGGCGGGGCTGCGCGTCGCCGAGATCGCGGCGTTGTCGTCGGAGGACATCTTCCTCGATCACGAGCCGCCGGTGTTGCTGGTACGCCAGGGCAAGGGTGGCAAGGATCGCATCGTGCCGATCCATCCGACCCTGCTCGCACGGTTGCGAAACGTCGACCACGGATGG
>JAENVT010000524.1 GCA_016650435.1 Ilumatobacteraceae bacterium | reverse complement strand
CGTGGACTACGACGTCACCGGTCTGCTCACCGGAAACGGAGTCACCAGCGTCGTGCTGCTACCCGAGAGCAACGACGACCTCCTGATCGACTCCCGCGAAAACTCGATCGCAGCCAACCGACCCCAACTCATCATCACCACCGGCTGAGACCGGGCGCCCCTCTCAGGGGTGCTCGAGCACATCCTCCGGATCTGATAGCTGCGTGAGTTCTGCAATTGCTGCGTCCTCGAGCAAGTACTTCGCACTGACAATTCGGCGCTGTTCGCTCATGATCGGCAAGACAGTCTCGGATGGATATAGCGCGAGGCCGACACCAAACTCCAGCAACAAGGCGATTCGCTCGGGCGCGGCCACTACGGAGTCGTACGCGGCACACTCTGTGCACCAGACCTCGTGACCGAGCACGATGCCGCGCGCATGCGTCACCTGAACGCCGGAGGGTGGACTCGTCACCACGTGTCCGGCACTGCACCGAATGCTGATGACGGCACCAGTTTGATGGGTCTCAGTTCTCACAGTGGAGTTATACCCTAGCTGCGGTGTCAGCAGGGTTGACACCAGATGATCATCACCTGAACTCTGGACGATGTGTCGTTCCGCGGCGATCCCATTCTGAATTTTGCTTCAGATCGCGCCCGATCATGCCGATTCACATTGCGTTGACGAGCAAGACACAGCTTCGTCATGAGATTGCGCTACTGTAACTATGTTCGTTATATTCGTAACGATATAGACTACTCGTGGTCAAGTTGCGTCGTAGAGTGGTTCGCTGGTCGAGTGTTAAGGCCCCGTCGGGGTCGGGTTTCGGTAGGAGGGTAAGTCGTGAGTGTTGGCCGTCGTGGTTTCGCGTTCGTGTTCGTGGTCGGATTGGCTTTGGTGGGCTGTGTGTTGGGAGTTCCCCGATCCGGGACCCGCGCCAGCGCCAGCGGATGCGTGGTGTCGCAGTCCGCAGCACAGGGAGACAATTTCCCGGTTGTCTGCGCAACTACCCCTGATGGTTCGTCGAACGCTCACGTTTTCAAGGCCGAAGTCAATTTCGTGGTCGTCTGCACTCCCACGAATCGCCTCAACAGTGATCCGATCGTGATGCCGGGTTCAGCAAACGAGGGCATGTTCATGCACGAGCACACGTTCGTCGGCCAGACCGGCAGTGCCACCTCGACCGTTGCCTCCTTGAAGGCACAACCGACCAATTGCGGGATCAGCGCAAACCACAGCTTGTACTGGACGCCGACGTTGTACAAGGCGGACGGTACGCCAATGGTTCCCTACGCCTCGCGGTTGTACTACCGGACTGGCACGATCCATCCGGAGAACTTGATTCCGATCCCGGTGGGTTTGGAGATGATCGCCGGCGACAAGATGGCGACAGCTACCACATTGCAATCGCCCAACGTCGCTGGGATCTATTGCCGTTGGATCTCGGGGAGCGCGGCGAACACCGACAAGCAGCCGTTCCCGCCCGGTGCCAACGGGTCGCCGGTCTGTCCGGAGGGGACGATCATCGCCCAATCCGTGGAGTTCCCGAACTGTTGGAACGGTGTCATCAAGTACGCGCCGGAGAACTTCGCCTATAGCAGCGGCGACGGCGACTGCCCGGCAGGGATGAACAACATTCCGAAGTTGACACAGGAAGATCGCTACGACGCGGACGGCCATCACGTCGGCGAGGTCGGCATGTACTACGCGGCGATGAATTCGCCGTTCACGCTCCACGCCGACGCCTTGGAAGCCTGGGACCAGGCGACGTTCGATCGCTTGTTCACCGACTGCCTGAGGGCAGGGATCCACTGCGGTGACGTCAGCGACAAGCGGATGCCACCCCCGAGCGGTCTGGGGCCCCCGCTGGTCGCCGCCGGATCGACGACGGCCGCACCCTCGGGAGCGCCCGCGAATGCCTCGGCGGTGTTGACCAATCTGGCGATGACCGATGCAGCTGCAGCCGGGTACATCACGGCTGACAAGTGTTCGATGTTGCACAGCGGTCCGCAGACAAATTCGAACGGCAACTACGTCGCCGGTGCGGCAATCTCCAACCTCTCCGTCGTGCCAATCGACCTTGACGGACGATTCTGCATCTACAACCAAATGCGTTTGCAGCTCGTCGCCGATGTCCAGGGCTATTTCGCACCACCGGGAACCGGCGGACAAGAGTTCACATCAATGCAACCCACGCGCCAGCTCGACACCCGCAGCGGTGGGGCGGCGCCCGTCGCTGCCGGGAGCATCACGCGTGTCAGCGCCAACGCGCCCGCAGGGGCCAGCGCGGCGTTGGTCAACGTAGCCATGACTAATGCCACTGCGGCCGGGTACATCACTGCCGACAAATGCTCGGTGCTGCAGGCCGGCCCGCAGACCAGATCGAACGGGAACTACGTCGCAGGTTCGGCAATTTCGAACCTGTCCGTCGTTCCTGTCGATGCTGACGGGAGCTTCTGCATCTACAACCACGCGCCGGTCCACCTCGTCGTCGATATCCAGGGATCGTTCGGCGCCCCGTCGACCGCCGGAATGGGATTCACCCAGACCTCTTCGGTGAGGAAACTGGATAGTCGCGATGGTGGCGCCGCGCCAGTGCCAGCTGGAAGCATCACCCGTGTCAGCACGGGCGCCGTCGCCGGTACGAAGGCGGTATTGGTGAACGTCGCGATGACTGACGCAACTGCCGCGGGATACGTCACTGCCGACAAGTGCTCGGTGCTGCAGTCCGGTCCGCAGACCAAATCGAACGGCAACTTTGTCGTCGGTGCGGCGATCTCCAACCTGTCCGTCGTCCCGATCGACAGCGACGGAAGCTTCTGCATCTACAACCATGCTCCGGTCCACCTCGTCGTCGACCTCCAAGGTTCATTCGCCAGTTCAGGCAGTTCACAGTTCTTCCCGATGACACAAGCCAGGATCCTCGACACCCGCATCGCCTAAACACCATTCTGGTTTACCGGCGCGGCCAATTGGAATATGTTTGTGGCTGATGTCGGGACGGACGCGAACGAGGTGGTGGGCGCTGATGGTGG
>JAENVT010000523.1 GCA_016650435.1 Ilumatobacteraceae bacterium | reverse complement strand
GCCGCCAACTGAAACGGACTCACATTCCGACCAGGGCACGCACGCAATAAGGAGCGGTGTGGGTCCGCCTCGCTCCGCCGATCGTCCTACAGCGTCCATATGTCGGGTGCCCCAGAACGCACTTCTAGGATGCCGGAACGGTCCCGTTTGAGCGCATTTCTGGGCCCCCGACAGCTCCCGCGGCCGGGATAGAGTGTCAAGGGCCAATAGTTTCTGCCCACGGATGGAGTTCGAGACGGCGAGTCAGCGCCTGTGTCGGCTGGTTTCGGTTGTCCGGCGGCGCATGCGTTGTGGGGGATTGATGGGAGCACGTACGGGGGAAGAATTTTTGCAAGGGCTGCGCGATCGTCGCCGTTGGATCTCTATCGATGGGCGGATGATCGACGACGTGACGGCAGACCCGGCCACATCGGGAGCTGCACGAACCTTGGCCGGTATCTTCGACCGCCAGCATGAGTTCTCCGACGATTGCCTCATTCCCGACGACGACACGGGTGAGTTGATCAGCATCAGCCACATGCATCCTCGCTCCGTCGACGATCTGTGGAGACGAGTGCGAGGTCTGACGATAATCGCGGAAGCGACCAATGGCTTGATGGGTCGCACCCCCGACTACATGAACGTGAAGTTCGCCAGTTTCGCGGCACGGTCAGACGGCTGGGCGGGGACGAATCGAACCAATGAACAGGGCCAGTCGAATCTGCTCGCATTTCAGAGGCGCTTGCGACGCGATGACGTCTGCCTCACGCACACGATCATCCAACCGAACATCGACAAGCGCTCGGACGGTGTCATCCTCGGCAATACCGTCACTCTCCACAAGGTTGACGAAACACCCGAGACGATCGTTGTGCGTGGCGCGCGCATCTTGGCGACACTTGCCCCGTTCGCCGATGAGATCGCCGTGTACCCTGCGTTGCCGATACCGGATGGCGCCGAGGACTACGCGCTGGCATTTTCGGTCCCGGTTGACATATCGGGCCTGAAATTCGTGTGTCGCGACTCGGCGTCGGTCGACGCCAACGCCTTCGATCGCCCAATGTCGAGCCGATTCGACGAGCAGGATGCGTTCGTCATCTTCGACGACGTCGAGATTCCCCGTGAACGGTGCTTCCTCGACGGGCGACCCGGTTCGGTCGAGATCTACAACACGTGCAGCCGTACCGGCCTGCTCGAGAACATGACAACCCAGACGACGATTCGGGCGTTGACGAAGTTGGAGTTCGCATACGGTCTCGCGACGCGAATGGCAGAGATGCTTGGTGACTACACCCCGGCGACTCTGGAGATGCTGGGCGAACTGTTGAGCTACGTCGAAGTCACACGCAGCGCAATCTTTGCCTCGACGGAAGAGGGCTACGACATCGGGACCGGAGTGTTCTTTCCTGGAGGGCGTGCACTGACCCCGATGCGATCGCTGTTGGCTGTCTGGTTCCCGCGTGTCAACGAAATCATCACCCTCATCGGCAGCCACAACTTGCTTGCGACGCCGAGCCTTGCGCTACTCAACGACCCCGACATGCGCCCCTTGATCGATGAGTTCATGCATGGCGCCGATAGCACCACTGCCGTCGAACGAGCAGCGTTGTTCCGGCTCGCATGGGAATTCGTCGGGTCGCAACTCGGTGGCCGCAACGCGCTCTACGAACGGTTCTACCTCACATCCGCCGGGCGCAACCGAATGGTGGCCCACATCACCAACGCCGACCGCAGTCGCCCCAACGCCCTGGTCGACAACATCCTTGCTGCCGGTCGCAAAGCAGCCGGACGCCATCGGTGACGCGCCTGGCGCTCAGTCTTGGTTGCCGCCTGGTGCGCGCCCGATCTCGCAGAGGTTTAACGCGTTAAACGTAAATCTCTGGAGAGGAGCCGACCCTGCGGAGTGGGCGGTCGAAGAGATGGGGGACAGGCTGCTCAGCGGAGTGGAGCGGTCTTGGCGGAGCAGATGCGTCTTCACGTTGCCAAGGTGAGGGTCGCGGGTTCGAATCCCGTCGTCCGCTCTCTGTGAATAGCCTGGTCAGGACCCACTTTACCGCTGCGTGAGAGCGATGCGGTCTTGTGGCTGTGCCCATGGTTTGCCCATGGTCGCCGTACGGTTCGGTGATGACTGGATCATTGCGACAACGCGGCCCTGACAGGTGGGCCACGGCCGAGGACTGGCTGGTACTTCCACAGATGCGGCAGCTCGGTGTCCGAATATCGAGCGCCAGCGTCCATTGCATTACCCGAGCAGCCCTC
>JAENVT010000522.1 GCA_016650435.1 Ilumatobacteraceae bacterium | reverse complement strand
CGGCTGACGTCGTGGATGGCGCGGGCCTTTTCGATCTGCTCGGGCGTGTACCCGAACCCGAAGTTGCGACCGTCGACGTGACAGATCGCCTGCCAGTCATCATCCTCGGCTGTTCGGAACGTGATCGGCATCGGGCGAGTCTGGCCCTTCGGCACGAGGGCAAGCCAGTAATTTCATTCCATGAGCTCCTACGTTCCCGAACGAGTCGTCACCGACCTGCGCGCCCTCGCCGATCACACCGGAGGGCCAGAGGGCAGTCGCCGTCTGGCGTGGACACCAGAATGGCTGCAAGCGCGGGCGATGCTGCGCGAATCGCTGACCACGCTTCCCGTCGAGGTCGACGAGGACGAGGCCGGAAACCTGTGGGCGGTTCTGCGCGGCGAGCGCGACGACATGTTGGTGGTCGGTAGCCACCTCGACAGCGTTCCCAAGGGCGGCTGGCTCGATGGTGCGCTCGGCGTGATGTCGGGACTGGAGTTGCTGCGGTCGCTCGCCGCGGACGGAACGCCACCAGTCACGGTCGCGTTGGTCGACTGGGCAGACGAGGAGGGCGCACGGTTCAGCCGCAGCCTGTTCGGTTCGGCAGCAAGCGTCGGGACGCTCGACATCGACATCTTGCGCGGCCTCACCGACAGGGAAGGCAACAAGCTGCCCGAGATCCTCGCAGCGCATGGTGTCGACATCGAGAACCTCGACGGCGCCCGCACGCGCATGGCCGATGTGAAGGCCTACGTCGAGGTGCACATCGAGCAGGGTCCGATCCTAGAGTCGATGGGTCGGGGGATCTGCACGGTCACCGGCACAAAGGGGATCGAACGCGAGCGGTTGACCTTTCGCGGACAGGCTGCGCACGCGGGCACCATGCCGATGGAGATGCGCCGCGACAGCTTCCGTGCGGCCTCGCGCTTCGCTCTCGATATTGCCGACATCGCAGTGCGCCACGAAGGCGTCACGACGGTGGGTGTCGCCCAGTGCTGGCCAGGTGTCGTCACGGCTGTCGCCGGCGAGACCCGAATCGCGTTGGACATGCGCCACATCGATGCCGGTTCCTTGCAGTCGATGTTCGACGAGGCGCACGCGGCAGCCGATCGCGCCGCGGAGGCCGAGGGTTGCACCGTCGAGTCGGAGCACATCTTCCGCATTCCGCCGATGCCGTTCCACCCGGCGCTGCTCGACGCGGCGCGCGCGAGCGTGCGCGAAGTCGAAGGCCACGACATCGAACTACCGAGCGGTGCGCTGCACGACGCCAGCGAGATGGCCCGAGAGGTTCCGACCGTGATGATCTTCTCGTCGTCGACCAACGGCCTCAGCCACACCAAGGAAGAGGACACACCTGTCGACCATTTGCACATGGCGGCCGATGCCTTCCACCGAACCTGCCGCCGGGCGATCGACCTGATCGTCGCCGGCGAGCTCTGATCTTCGACGTTTACGAGCGGCGGGCGGTCAGCAGGGCGGTGACGGCTTTGCCATCGGCCTTGCCTTGGCTCAGTTTCATCACCGCGCCGACGAGGGCGCCCATGGCTTTGCCCTCACCGGCGCAGAACTTCGACCACGCTTCGGCGTTCTCGGCAATCGCTTGATCGACCAGCGGGCCGAGATCGTCGGCACCTAAGGCCTCGAACCCCTTCTGGACAGCAATAGCTTGGGCGTCTCCCCCGCCGTTGGCGATCAACTCTGCGACGACAGCCTTGGCCTGAGTTGCGGTGAGCGCCCCGCCAATCTCCATCGTTGTCAGCTTGGCGAGATCGGCAGCCGGTACCGACGGCGAATCGGCCCACGCCTCCTTCACATGAACGAGGGCCCGAGCGACGTCGCCGCCCGCCTCACCCACGGCCAGCACATAGTCGTCCTGGCCGCGGTCGACGACCACCATCGCCACCTCGCTGTCGGGTGCAACCCCCGTTGCTTCAGCCAACCGAGTGCGACGCGCGGCCGGCAGCATCGGCAACGCCGCGCGAACCGCATCGATCCACTCTTGCGACGGATCCAACGGCACCAGATCTGGCTCGAGGAAGTAGCGGTAGTCGTCGGCATCTTCCTTGCTGCGCAGAGTGTGGGTTCGGCCGTCACCTTCGTCCCAGTGGCGAGTCTCCTGCCGAACGTGATCCCCGGCCTCGAGCAGATCGATCTGCCTGCGAGCCTCGTATTCGATGGCTCGCCCGATTGAACGGACGCTGTTGACGTTCTTGATCTCGCAGCGCGTGCCGAGTTCGGTTCCGGGCTTGTGCACGCTGACGTTCGCATCGACGCGCATGCTGCCTTCTTCCATCTTGGCGTCGGACGCCTCGACAGCAAGCAGGATGCCGCGCAACTCGGTGACGTATTGACGGGCTTGCTCGGCGGTGCGTATGTCGGGTCGGCTGACGATCTCGACCAGTGGCACGCCCGCTCGGTTGAAATCGATCAGCGAGTAGTCACTGCCGTGGATACGCCCACCGGCACCACCGAAGTGCGTGCTCTTTCCCGTGTCCTCTTCGATATGTGCACGCTCGATACCGATCCGAGTGCCGTCGGGCAGGGCCAAGAAGCCATCGACGTTCAGCGGCTGGTCGTACTGACTGATCTGGTACGCCTTCGGCATGTCGGGGTAGAAGTAGTTCTTGCGGTGGAACGTGCACGGCCGGATCGAACAGTTGAGCGCCAGACCGATGCGCATCGCCAGTTCGACAGCTTGCCGATTGAGCACGGGAAGCGCACCCGGAAGACCGAGGGTGACGGGATCGATGTTGGTGTTTGGCTCGTCGCCGAACCGGTTGGGACTTGCCGAGAAGAGCTTCGTCACCGTGGCCAATTCGACGTGCACCTCCAGGCCGACGACGAGTTGCCAATCACCGGGGAGACCGTCGACTGCGCTCATGACGCCGCTCGTTCCAATGCTGCCGCGGCCGTGAACATTTGCGATTCGCACAATGTTCCGGCCAACACCTGCACGCCAACCGGGAGGTCGTGAGCGCCGGTCCCGAACGGAACGCTCATGCCCGGATGGCCCGACAAGTTCGCCGGGATCGTGTAGACGTCGCACAGGTACATCGCCAGCGGGTTGTCACCTTTTGCACCGAACGGGAAGGCAACACTCGGCGATGCCGGCGTCAGCAGCACGTCGGCGGTCTGGTATGCGCGCTCGAACTCGTCGTGGATCAACCGTCGAACCTTCAGCGCCTTGCCGTAGTACGCGTCGTAGTAGCCGGCACTCAACGCATAGGTGCCGAGCATGATGCGTCGTTTGACTTCGTCGCCGAAACCCGCAGCGCGCGTGAGGCCATACATCGCGTTCGTGTCGGGTGCCTCGACGCGCAAGCCGTAACGAACTCCGTCGTAGCGGGCGAGGTTGCTGCTGGCCTCGGCCGGGGCGATGAGGTAGTACGCGGTGAGTCCGAACGTGAACGCCGGAACTTGAACATCAACGATTGTCGCACCCGCGGCGCGCAGGGCTTCAAACGCGACTTCGACCCGCTCGTTGACATCTGGGTCCGCACCTGCGGGAAGGTCGGTGATGCGACCAACGCGCAATCCCTCGACCCCGTGATCGATCGCGTCTAGCAACGATGGGTGCTCGACCGGGATCGATGTCGAATCCATCGGATCGTGGCCACCGATCGTGTCGAGTAGCAGCGCAGCATCGGCGACGCTGTTCGCGAACGGGCCGATCTGATCGAGGCTGCTGGCGAACGCGATCAGGCCGTAGCGGCTGACGTAGCCGTACGTCGGTTTCACGCCAACGACCCCGCACAATGCTGCCGGCTGGCGAATCGAACCGCCCGTATCGCTGCCGAGCCCCAGCGCGGCGAAGCCGGCAGCCACAGCGGCCGCGCTACCGCCACTACTCCCACCTGGCACCCGCGAGATGTCGTGCGGGTTGTGGGTCGGACCGAATGCAGAGTTCTCGGTGCTGGAGCCCATGGCGAACTCGTCGAGGTTGGTCTTGCCGATCACTACTGCACCGGCAGCGGCCAGCTTCGTGACCACCGTCGCGTCGTACGGCGGCTTCCATCCCTCGAGGATCTTCGACGAGCAGGTCGTCGGCACACCGCGGGTGCACATGTTGTCTTTCAGTGCAATCGGTACGCCGGCGAGCGGGCCCGGGTCGTCGCCCGCGGCAACCATCGCGTCGATCGCTTCCGCCCGCGACCGGGCTTGGTCGGCCAAGACCAAGTTGAAGGCGTGGATTTCAGGCTCGCGCGCCGCGATTGCGGCGAGGTGCTCCTCGACCACGTCGACTGCTTTCAGCGTGCCGTTGCGAACCCCTGCTGCAATATCGACTGCGCCGGCCATCAGATGTCGAGGCCGATGATCGGCGGTACCCGAAATCGCCCGTGTTCGGCTGCCGGCGCCACTGCGAGAACCTCGTCGCGATCGAGGCCAGGAGCGATCACGTCCTCGCGAAATACGTTCTCGAGCGGGTACGGCTGAGCCATCGGCGCAACGTCGTCGAGTTGTAACGCATCGATGTCGGCGAAGTGCTCGAGCATGTCGCCAAGCTGGATGGTCGTGCGCTCGATCTCTTCCGGCGTGAGGTCGAGCCGAGCCAAGCGGGCCACTTTGGCGACAACCTCTGCTGAAATGCGCTCCGACACAGCCACCGATGCTAGAGGCCAGTCCTGGAGATCAACCCGCCCAATAGGAGCTACGGCGTTCCGCAGCGATGAATCGGGCAGCCCCGGAACGCTACGTACCGTTCTGGGGCTGCCCGGTTGGCTCGCAAGTGCGAAAGACTGGTTGATCGCTGGCAATCCGGATCCCCTGGACATCGTCCGCCAGGGGTACGACGATGTCTCTTACCGATATCGCGGCGATGACGACTCACCGGCCGACTACGTCGCCTGGCTCGCTGAGCTGAATGAGCGCATGCCACCGCCGGGCACTGTGCTCGACCTCGGCTGCGGCTGCGGCGTGCCACTGGCGAGAGATCTATCTTTAGCGGGCTACGACGTGACCGGGGTTGATATCAGCGAGGTGCAGATCGAACGCGCTCGACAACTTGTGCCTGCTGCCCAGTTTCTTCGAGACGACTTCACACGCCTTCAGTTTCCGGCGGCATCGTTTGAAGCGATCGTGTGCCTGTACGCCATCATCCACGTTCCGCGGGAACTCCAGCCAGCGCTGATCACGAAGATCGCCGCATGGCTTCGCCCAGGTGGTTGGCTACTCATAACGGCCGGTCAAGAGGCCTGGACCGGCTCGCAAGAACGGTGGCTGGGTGGCGCCAAGACGATGTGGTGGAGCCAGCTTGATGCCGAGTCCTACCGAACGTTGATGGTCACCGCAGGACTCGAGGTCGCTGAGCAGAGATTCGTCCCTGAGGGCTCCAGCGGCCACTCGCTGTTTTGGGCCCGTCGGCCGGCACCAAACGTGTAGCCGCCGGCCACCGCCGAAGTGTTGTCTCACCGCACCAAGCACGTGCGGACCGACAACAGTTCTCCAATCACGATTTCCAGCGACGCGGTCAGCGAACGCGACTCAGGTGGTTTGAAGGAGGCTGAGGCGGTAGGAGAAGGAATAGTCGCCGGCGGCGAGGCGATATTGCGGGAGCACGTCGGGGCCGCAGCTGGCAGTGCCGAGGCCGCGATGGGCGACGTCGAGGTGCACGACAAGCTCGTCGCGAGGCCACAGATCGGCCTCGTTCGCCGCGGCGTACAGATCCTCCGCGCGGTAGTTGGTGGCCGACATGTGCAGGGAAACCGGCTCCAGGACGTCGACACGCAATACATCGCCGGATTCCTTGTCGATGCATTCCAGCCATCGCGTGTCGGTGCGCAGGCCAAACTCTTGCGGGACCAGATACGGCGGCAGATCAGGTACGGCCGTCCACTCGCCGAGCATCGCCGAGGCGTTGCGATCGGGATAGTTCTCGTGCGGGCCACGACCGAACCAACGCAGGTCGCGGAACCGACCGGGAAGCGAGAATCGAACCCCGATCCGCGGCAGGTCGACGAGCGCGGCAGCTACGCGGACGCGGTGCCGAAAGACCACAGCGCGGCCGTCTTGCGCAACGCTGCGATCGACGCGATGGTCGACCAATTGATCCGCCGGCGTGTCGGGGACGCCGGCTTCCTTCCACAGCCGCAACGCCTGACCGCCGACACCCAGTCGTTCGGACAATGCCGGCATCAGCTTGAACCCGTCGTTGTCGGTAGCTGCCCGCCACAACGCCAGTTCGACCGGCAGCACCAACAGATCGTCGATCTCGGGCGCCAATGTGGCTGCCGACCGATGGGCTCGAGGACGTACCGGGCGGGCAGGGGCACGCAACTCGACCTGGTCCCAGGAGACGAGGTGGTCTTTCGGAGCCCACCATGTGGCGCGGCGAGAATGCCAACGAACCGTCAGATGCACCTCGTCGTGGCCGCGCGGCAAGGCGCATGGCAATGGCACCGTTACCGAAGTGCTGGGATCAACCGGAGGCACTCGCAACCGGCCATGTTTGACTACTGCACCGGCCACCAAGAGCTCCCACGAGGCGACCAGATCGTCGAGCCCGACGAACGATCTGCGGTTGGTGATCCGCAACGATCGGGCCCTCGCTCCACCGTGCAATGACACGGTCACCGGTCGATAGACCCACGCAACCTCACGCATCGCTGGATGCGGTTCGACATCGGCCGACATCAATCCATCGGCAACGAAGTTGCCGTCGTGCGGCGTGTCGCCAAAGTCGCCACCGTACGCGAGCCGGACACTGCCATCAGGCAATTCGCGCCGCAAGCCGTGATCCTTCCACTCCCAGATGAACCCGCCCTGCAAACCAGGCGTCGACGTTATGGTCTCCCAATAGTCGGCGAGCGAGCCATTGGAGTTTCCCATCGCATGGCTGTACTCGCACATGATCAACGGGCGGGGACCGACTCCATCGGCGCCGTATTGGCGAATGTTCTCGATCTGCGGATACATCGGGCAAGTGATATCGCTGGCGTGTAGGCCGCCACCGACCCAGTTGCCCATAGACCGCGGCAGCAGGTTGCCGTCGCCGTGCATGACCCCGCCCTCGTAGTGCAGCGGGCGGCTTGGGTCGACGCGCCGGATCCATCCGGCAATGGCATCGTGATTCGATCCATATCCGCTCTCGTTGCCGAGGCTCCACAGGATGATCGACGGATGATTTCGGTCGCGCTGCACCATTCGTGCGGCACGTTCGAGAAACGCTGCTCGGTACTGAGGGTCATCGCAGATGCTGGTGTTGTACGCGTGGCTCTCGATGTTCGCTTCGTCGATGACGTACATACCCAACTCGTCGCACAGGTCGTAGAGCACGTTGGCATTCGGGTAGTGACAGGTACGCACGGCGATGATGTTGTGGCTGCGCATCGCCTGCAGGTCTCGGCGGATGTCGTCGGCGTTGACGGCCTTGCCGCGATCCGGGTGGTGATCGTGGCGATTGACACCGAAGATCCAGATCGGCTGACCGTTGACCAGCAGTTGGCGGTCGGCCACCTCGACACGGCGCAGACCGATACGGTGCGTCGACGTCTCGACGAGCGTTCCGTCAGGATTGAACAACTCGCACGTGACCTCGTAGAGGCTTGGCGCCTCGGCCGACCATGGCGCGCATGACGGCACTGTCCACCGCTCCTCGACGGTGTGTCCGGTGAAGACGAGTGGCGCGGCGAAGACATGGGGGACTGGTGATGTCGGAGGCTTGCCGACGACGCGACCCTTCGGGGTGTAGAGCGCGGTGCGTACGGTCCATCCGGGTTCGGGTTTGGTGCCAAACGCAACCTCGGTCACGACCTTCACACTGCCTTCGCCAGTGGCGGGGTCGTAGTCGCTGTCGCAACGCACGTCGCCGATGTGGACGAGGGGCCGCGATTCGATGTGAACGGGTCGATGTAGACCAGCCATCCACCACTGATCCTGGTCCTCGATGTAGCTACCGGCGCTGTATCGGATGACGACGATCGCGAGGTCGTTCGTCTTGCCCGTGGCCACATATCTCGACACGTCGTACTCGCTCGGCAGACGGCTGTCGGTGCCGTACCCCACGAAGACGCCGTTGACGTACACCGCGTGCACGCTCTCGGCACCGCCGACCTGCAACACGATCTGCGTGCCCTTCCAGGCGCGCGGCACAGCGAACGTGGTTCGATACAGCCCAGTCGTATCTCGGTCCGGCAAGGTTGGAGGCGGCCCGCGGAAGGGCATCTGCACGTTGGTGTAGTGCGGGTAGTCGCCGGTGTCCTGCATCGTCCAGTTGCCGGGAACCGTGACAGTCGTGATTGCGGTGTCCAACGACGAAGGCAACTCGCCGGTGATCGCGGCCTCCGGTACGACGTCGGGATGATCGAAGAGAGCGAACGACCACGACCCGTCGAGCGATCGCCGATCCGCACTCGCCAACGGCACGTGCATCGGCAGCCGGCCGATCGCGGTGACCGTCGGGTCGGTCCATGGCCGGAACTGTCCGATGACAGGCAGCATCAGCGCGCTCGCAAAGAATTGGTCAACAACGAATTCACCCCTTGTTGGCACCAAGCGTCAAGCCGCTGATGAAGTGTCGCTGCAGCGCGAGGTAAACCACCAGCGTGGGGACGGCGATGATCATCGAAGCCGCGGCGATGAGGTTGTCGTCGCTGAAGAACTGTCCGCCGAGGTTGGCGATGGATGAAGTGATCGGTCGCTGGTCGCCCTGGTTCAACAAGACGACGGCCCAGAAGAAGTCGTTGTACAGCCATGTGAATTCCAGTGTGGCCAACGCAGCCAACGCTGGTCGACACAGAGGCATCACGACCTGGAAGAACTGACGAACCACCGTGGCGCCGTCGACCATCGCCGCCTCGCCCAACTCCTTCGGAATGGTCTTCATGTAGTTGCTGAGCACGAAGGTGCAGAAGCCGGTCTGGAACGCGACGTGGACGATGATGACGGCGATCTTCGTGCCGAGCAAGTTGCCCGTGTTCGTGTCGCTCAAGAAATCGGGCCACGGCATCGCCTTGAACATCTGGAACAGCGGCTGGAAGAGCACTTGCGGCGGCAGCAGATTGCCTGCGGTGAAGACCAGCAACAGGGTCACGTTGAAACGCCATGAAAAACGGCTGACAGCAAATGCCATTGCGCTCGAGAGGAACAGGATCAAGACCAGCGAGGGAATGACGATGAACATCGTGTTGCCAAAGGCTCGGCCCATGCCACCCTGGTTGAACGCATTCCTGTAGTTCTGGAAGGTGAACGTTTTCGGCAGCGAGAAGATGCCGAGCTTCTGTGTCTCGCTGTACGGCCGCAGCGACGCGTAGATCGCGCCGGCCACTGGCACCAGCCACAACAACGCCATTGACGTCAGGAAGGCGTACAGCGCGATGCGCCACAGCTTCGCCCGCCGCGGCTGGCGCTTCACAACGGTCAGTTGGGCGCTCATGCTTCGTTCTCGCGGTAGTTGTTGACCAAGTACCAGATGATGAAACCAAGACACAACATCAAGAGAATCACTCCGTAGCTCGAGCCGAGGCCGACGTGGCCCCCGCCCTCGCCGACCAGGTTGTCGCGCACCAAGATGCCGAGCACCTCTGTGCCTGGCGGTTTCTTCAGGGCGAAGATGATGTCGAAAGCGCGCAATGCTTCGATAACGGTGATGACGAAGACCACCACGTTGATCGGCTTCATCACCGGAAAGACGACACGACGGAAGCTCTGCCATTCGTTGCAACCGTCGATCGCCGCCGCTTCGCGCAACGACGGATCGACACTCTTCAGCCCGGCGAGGTACAGCACCATCACATAACCGATGTGCCGCCACGCCAACGCGATCAGGAGCGCGGCAAAGTTCTTCGACAGCCCGATGGGCGTATCGAGACCCGGCACCCGGAAGGTGAAGATCTTCTGGGCATTGCCCACCCAGTCGATCTGGTCGCCTTGGGCAGTGCGCCCGAGGATCACGTTGAACATGCCCTGCCTGGGCGACCACATCACGCCCTTCCAGATGAAACCGACGACGGCGAGCGACAACACCACGGGCATGTAGAACACGCTTTGATAGATGGCCGAGCCACGAATGTTCTTGTCCAGCAGGTAGGCGAAGAGCACACCGATGGCACTGCAGATCGACAGGAACACCAACAGGATGAGGTTGTTGAAGAACGCCGGGAAGAACCTGTTGTCGAAAACGGTGAAGACAGCCCAGTAGTTGCTGAAGCCGGTGAGCTTCCAAGTGCCGAGCTTCAGTCCATCCCAATTGGTGAACGACAGCACGATCGTGCTGATGGCGGGTATCCACACGAACACGATGTGAATGACCGTCGGCACACCGGCGAACAATGAGAGCGCGATCTTGTCGCGTCGCGACAATTGCGAATAGCGGCGACGGCGCCCCTTTCGAGGCGCCGTCGTTACATCCGTTGACACGGTGGAAAGCCTAGTCAGCCGAGATAGGTCGACTTTTGAGCTTCGATGTTCGACAGGATCGAGTCGATCTGGGTCGGGTCGGCGTGGAAGTTGGCGAACGCATCACCGATGACGTTCGAGACAAAATCCGGACTGGTGTCACGGTCGAGGAACTGCGAGACGAACTTCGCCGAGCCGACGAGTTCGGCCGACTTCGTCTGGATCTTGTTGTACGTCGAGGTATCGGCCTTTGTGTTCGCCGCCACCGACGCAGGGTTGACACCCAGATAGGCATCGATGTACTTGGCCGAGCCAATCCCGGTCAACAGTGCTTTGGCACCGTCGGCATTCTTTGGCTTGGCAGCCATCATGAAACCGTCGATCGGTGCGTCGATCGCTGTCGCGCCGATGGCCGCGTCGAACTCGGGATAGTTGAAGAAGTCGAGGTCGTCGAGATAGACCGGATCAGTCGAGTTCTGCGCCACGAACGTGCCCAGGAAGAACATGCCGGCTTCCTTGTTCTCCAACGAGGTGGCGGCTTCCTGCCACGTACGTCCGTTCGGGTTCTCCTGGTGGAACGGAAGCAGTGTCGTCCACGTCGAGAACACGTTCTTGACCTTGTCGCTCGTCCAGTCTTCCTTGCCCGCAAGCAGATCGACGTGGAACTGATAGCCGTTGAGGCGCAGGTTCAAGATGTCGAACGTGCCTTGCACCGGCCACTTGCCGTCGTTGGCGTAGGCGAATGGAATCAGACCGTCGTCTTTCATCTTCTGAGCCAGTGCGAGCAGCTCCTCCTTCGTCGTCGGGATCGTGTAGCCCTTGTCGGCGAAGAGGCTCTTGCGGTAGTGCACGGCCCATGGGTAGTAGCTAGAGGGAACGAGATACTGCTTGCCATCGTTGCCGGTCGACGCAGCCTTGAAACTGTCGGAGAAATCGGGCAGCTTGGCCCAGACATCGGAGATGTCGCCGGTGAGACCCTTGTCGGCGAAGAAGCGCATGCGATATCCGCTGAACCAGGTGAAGACGTCGTCGGGCTGCTGCAGATATGCGGTGATGTTGTCTTGGAAGCTGTTGTGGTCGACGAAGTTGCCCTTGTACGGCACGCCGGTGGCATCAAGGCCGGCAACGAATGCCTCTTGGTTCTTGCCGGTTGCCTCATAGACACCGATCGTCACGGCATCGCCGGTGCCGGCTGGCGCAGCCGTGCCGGCGGCGTCTGTCGCGGCGGGCGCGTTGGTGCCACCCGGCGCAGCGGTCGCACCAGGTGCCCCGGAGGCTGCCGGCGACGATGACGACGATTTCGAGTCGCTACCGCATGCCGCCAGCAGACCGGCGCCGACGACGCCAGCAGCGCCTGCGAGAACCGTGCGTCGCGAGATGATCTTGAAACCGACGTCGCGTGGACTCGGTGAAAATTCGTAGCCTTCTGACACTGCTCCCCCTCGTGGATGTCTGATGGATGTGATCAGTTGCGTCCGGCCCCAAAGTCGGACGAGCAGTGGTGAACATGTCACGCGCGAACCGGGATGTCAAGGACTT
>JAENVT010000521.1 GCA_016650435.1 Ilumatobacteraceae bacterium | reverse complement strand
GTGACCTGCACCGGCCCCGGCGGCGTCGCCTCCGGCGCCTGCACCACCTCGATGCTCGTCTCCGGCCGCATGGTCCCCGCGGCAGCCCCCGCCGCCCCCGCCGGCTAACCGGCCGCAACCGCTGTCACCGATGCGGGCGCATGCGGCCCATTGTGGTGACAGCGAACTGTGTTGCACCCAAAGAGCAAGATGCCTCGATGGACGGCCGATTTAGCCGCATTGCAGCCCTCGCTGCCACACAACACAGCGTCATCTCAGCATCTCAGTTGTTGGACAACGGCGTCGACGCCTCTTTGCGTAGCAAGTGGGAGCGACGCGGCCTCATCAACAGAGTGGGCTCGCGATCGTTCGCCATCTCCGGCTCCCCGCCAGGCTTCGGTCGATCATTGGCGGCCGGACTTGCCGATCTCGGCAACTTTGGTGTCGTAGCTGGACGGGCCGGAGCACGCCTATATCGACTCGATGGCTTCGCGGCAGGCGGCCCCGAATGCCTTCTCGACCGGTCGCGACGCAACCACGTGACCGAAGGTTTGGTGTGTTCGACGAGCCGACCGCTGACCAAGGCCGACATCATGTCGGTCGACGGATTTCGCTGCTTGTCCGCTGAACGTTTGATCCTCGAATCACCTTTGTTCGGATTCACCGTCGCCGAAACCGAGAACGCGATTGATTCGGCAATTCGGCTCCGACTCGTGTCGGAACAACGACTGCGCATCCGAGTGATCAGCGAACACTGCAGTGGAGTCAACGGCAGTCGGCTTCTCGTTGATGCAATGGTTGACACTGGCGGCGAGAGCCGGTTGGAACGCTGGTTCCTGGCCCTAGTACGCGAGGCAGGTATTTGCCGACCAATGCTCCAGAAGACCTACCGGGATGGGAGTCGGATCGTCGCTCGGGTCGACGCCTACTTCGCGGGCGGTCTGGTCGTCGAAGTCTCCGGCCATGGCACACACGCCACGCGGCGGCAACGTCAGATAGACGCCCAGCGCCGCACCGAACTGACCCTGCGCGGTCTGCGCGTTCTTACTTTCACCTATGAAGACGTCCGCGATCGTCCCGGTTGGGTAATCGGCCACTTGCGTGAGGCACTGTTGATGGCTGGATAGCCATCGCTGTCACCGGTATGGGCGCATACGGCCCAGATCGGTACCAGCGATCGATGGTGGGGCGCTCGCACCACCGCCGGGCCTGGTGGGTCAGCCGCCAGGCCAGTCGGGGGAGGCGGCATCAATGTCTTCGACGGGCTGGGAGATGACGCGCAGCACAACGGACGCCGGGTCGCTGCCGGTGCCGGGGGTTTGGGCGACCAGCAAGCGATCGCCGGAGCGCTCGTTGCTGGCGACGTTCATCGAGATCAGGAAATTGCCCGACTTGTCGGCGAGCACGGTG
This sequence comes from Ilumatobacteraceae bacterium, assembly GCA_016650435.1. Next base: position 753 of record JAENVT010000521.1, on the reverse strand, counting down.
GTGCGTGCACCGGCGCCGTCCGCCCATAGCAACGTGATCGTTGCGTTCGGCGCAAATCCGGCGCCGCCGACGCCGATTTCATTGCCGGCAACGACGTCGTTGGCCGCCGCCTGAATGGTCGGCGTGTAATGGGAGTCACCGTCGACCAGCACGCTCGTGTACTGGCCGGTGTCGGTACCTACGAGGATGGTCGCCGAGCGATGGCCAGCCTCTTTCGGGGTGAAGACGACATCGACCGTGCACCCGGCGGCAATCTCCAGCACCGCGTTGCGGCACTTCGTCTTGGACACCTGGAAGTCCTTCGGATTGGCCCCTTGGACCGCGACGGTGGTGACCCACGCAGGAACGAGACTGACATTGGAGACCGTGAACGTGTTGGGTGGGCTGGTCTCGCCGACCTTCAGCGTGTCGAAGTGGAAATAGCTCGGCCGGTCGGCAGCCAGTGCCGGCAGGCCACCGGCACCGGTGATCTTCGACTGCACGTTGAGTGCGCCGAAGCCGATTTCGGAGATCTTGATGAGGCCGCTCAGCGGACCTTCGGAGTTCGGGGTGAGGATGACAGCGACGCCGCACGACCCGCCCGGTGGCACGGCGTACCCATCGATGCAAGTACCGAAGGTGATACCGAACTGGGGATTCGTCGACTCGACCTTGTTCGGCACGAACGACCCGGGCCCGGCGTTGTACAGCCGCACGAACCACTCAGCGCCCGGCAGGCCGACGGTTCCGGTGCCGACGTTGATGTCGGCGATC
>JAENVT010000520.1 GCA_016650435.1 Ilumatobacteraceae bacterium | reverse complement strand
TCAAGATTTCCGCAAGGTGGGCCGATGAACAGTCATGCGCCTTGTGGACGAGATCACTGAGCGACCGACGAAACGGAGCCTGCCCGCGCCATCGGGTCCTCGGTGGCGCACTGGGCCGGTTCCGCTGACCGTGTCGTCGCTCGTGCCACCGCCTCCGCCGACGGTAGAGCCGCTGGCTCCATACCTGCCACCGGTGGCCGCAACGGCGGCGACGCACAGCACGGGCCAGGCCACGAGCCTTTCACCGGTGATGACACCCGGTATCGCCGCTCGGGCGTTGTCGACGAAAGACAAACCGAAACGAAGGCGCAAACGTCTCATCGCTCTCGGGGTCCTGGTCGGCCTGACAACCGCGTCGGCAGTCATCTTCCACAACACCGCCTTCGTCGAGCGGTTCACCGGGTCGGGCTACGACAGTAATCCTCTGCCAGTGCGCAGCTTTCCCCAGCCGAAGTTCGCCGGCGCCGAATACACCTTCACGACCCAGAGCATTGAGATGTTCGACGGGCTTCCGACGAACCTCTGGCGCACGGAGCGCGACGTCGTGGACTACAAGTCGCAGACGGCCAAGCTAACGATCGACGTGGCGAAGGCCTCGATCATCGGGGGCACGATCGGTGTGCCGCAGATCGTCACACCCGCCTATGACATGTTCGTCGATGCCCAGTCGACGTACGAACAGGGAAAGACGCCTTCGGATCCGTGGATTCACACTCGACAGGAACCGGGCGCGTTGCTGCAGGACATTCTGACGAGCAGCGACATCCGCATGTATCAGGACGTGATCGATCCGACGTTGCGCGCTCAGAACCCCGCCGCTGTTGTCGCCGAGACTCGACACGAGATTCCTGTCACCACATACACGTACACGTTCGAGTTCGGCAAGTTCTACGAGACTGCGCCGCGATTGTTCGATCTGGTCAACACGATGGACGGCAATGCCGCTGCAGATGCGACGGTTACCGTGACGATCAGTCTCGACACGGAGATGCTCGTGCGATACCTCGACATCAACGTCGACTATCAGTCAGTGATCGAATTCCGGGCCAAGCAGGACACCGAGGGTACGTATCCGTATCGATACACCATCGAAATCGTCTCGGCCGACGACACGCCGAGGGTTCTCGCAACACCGACCAACATCGTCGAGGCAACAACGACGACTCAAGCGGCACCGGCGGTGACACCTTGAGCAAGAAGAAGAAGGGTCACGGCGGTCTCAAGTTTCTGGTGTTCCTCGCGATCGTCGCCACGCTGATCGTGACAATCAAGATCGGCGTCGGAACCGAAGCTGGACAGCGCATCGTCGGCAACCGTGAAGAACGTCGAATCGAGCACACCTCCCTCACGCCGCGGTTCGCCTTCGCCGCCGCCACCGCGCAGGTCACGGTCGCCGCGATTTACACCAACGACGATGGAACGACCGTCGATCTCACCTCGACCAAGCAGATCTCGATCGATCGACAGTCAGGCACCGCGTCCAAGGCGACCGAGGTCTCGCTAACCCCTTCGCAGATTTCTCCAGGTGTCGACGCGATCCCAATGGACGACATCACCGATTCGTACACACAGATCTTGACGAAGGACTATCGGTACGAGACGGCGATCGACGCGGGGCAGCCCTGGGATCGGTACAAGGCCGAGCCCTCGTCCTACGGGACTGAAATCGACCCGCACTACATCCCAATGATCGACGACATCATGGGATTCGAACTTCGCGACCTGCCTACTAAGCCTTTGACGGTCGAGCCGAAGGCGGGCCTCAAATCCTCTGTTCGCCGGGTCAACGGCCCTTCGGATTCATCGTCGGTGACGCTCACGTATTCGTACGAGATGAACATGGCCACATTTCGGCGGGCCATTCCGATCCTCGCCAACCGAACCGACATCGTGATCGCCCCGGATACGCCGGTGACGGTGATCATCGGCTTCGACGATGCCGGCTTGCTGAGGTTTGCCGACGTGGAGATCTCCAGTGCGACAGCAACCACGGCGGCTCAAGTACTCGGTCCACGACGGAGGGTTGTGTATCACTACACGCTCGACGTCACCGAGATCTCGGGCGAGCCCATCGCGATCGACGTCCCGACGGATTTTGTCGACGCTCCCGACGAGACCGCACCCGTGAACAGCGCCCCCGCCGACACCGTCCCGGTAGCAACGCCGTAGATCGTCGGCCAACAGTTCGTCAGGCCAATTTTTCGACGAACGCTTCGAGCTGTCGAAGATTGCGACACTCGTACACGCCGTCGGTGTGCGTGCCGTAGTCACCGACGATCGAGTCGCCTGTGTTCCAGTAACTACGCGGCTCGGGGTTGAGCCAGTACACGTGGCGAGCCTTCTGCTGGATCTCCTTCACCACCCACGCCTGTGACGCGTGGTAGTTGTTGCGCGCATCGCCGAGCAGCAGCACGGTGGTCTTCGGCCCGACATCTTTGCCGTAGCGCTCCCAGAACACTTCGAACGCGTGGCCGTAGTCGCTGTGCCCGTCGACCCACACCACATCGGCTTCGGTGTTGACCCGATGGATCGCATCCTGGATGTCTTCGACACCTTTGAAGTAGTCGGTCACCTCGTCGATGCCGTCGATGAACACGAACGATCGGACCTTCGAGAACTGACCCTGAATGGCGTACACCAGCATCAATGTGAAGCGGGCGAAGGCTGCCACCGAGCCGCTGATGTCGGCGACCACCATCAGCTCGGGCTTGGCAGGTCGCGGATATTTGAACTTCGGCTCGGCGGGCACTCCGCCGTAGCTCAGCGAATGTCGCACGGTGCTGCGGAAGTCGAGCGGGCCCTTGCGACCATGCCGACGCTTGCGGGTCAGGCGCGCGGCGAGCTTGCGGGTCAGCGGGAACAGCGCCTTCTTGAGGTTGAGCATCTCGTCGCGCGAGGCGTGCATGAACTCGACATCCTCTGGCAGCGGTTTGCGCAGTGTCTTGGCCATCGCTTCTGCGCCACGGTCGGCGACGAGCCGGCGACGGATCTCGGCCTCGATCTCTTTCTTGAACTGCTCGATCCGTTCGTTGTACTCGTCGTGTTCGAGCCTCTCCTCCAATGCGGTCAACTCGCCGCCGACCTGTTCACGACTGGCCTCCATCAGGTTCTCGAGCATCGAGTCGAGATCGAGGTTTCGCAGTGTCCGATAGAGGTAGTACGTGCCACCGACCGGACGCCCTGGCTCCATGCCGGCAAATCGCTGCACGGCTTGGCGAGCGAGAGCGCGCATCAGCGCCTGATCGCCGTTCATCAACGCCTGCATCAATAGATGGGCCATCTCTTCCGGCGTCAGCGAGTCCATCGATCCACCGGCGGCACCCTTGCCGTCGCCTTGGCGCATCTGTTCTTGCATGTCGCGCCACATCTCGTCGAACTCGTCGTCGCCCTCGGTGATGTTGTACTCGGGACCGCGCAGACTGAAGTACACCTCGAAGACTGTTTCGAACGCTCGCCAGTGCGCGTTGTTCTTCACCATGGTCGCGCCGAGCGCGTACTTGAACGCCTCGCGGTCTTCGATGGGGATGTGCTGAACAGCCTCCATCGCATCGAGGTTTTCTGTCAGCGAGACGGGCAACCCGGCGTTGCGCAACTCGGTGACGAAACCGGCCAAAAG
>JAENVT010000519.1 GCA_016650435.1 Ilumatobacteraceae bacterium | reverse complement strand
GCGGATACAGCTTGGCGAGCGCGGCGGCGATGGCTTCGGGCTCGTCGAGTCCGGTCAGCACCCCGCCCTCTTCGTAGTTGGGCAAGAACACATCGATACCGAGGTCCTGCGTACACGCCAGGAAATGATTGACACCCATCTCCTCGATCATCTGGAACGAGCCGGGATCGAACGACAACGTCGCCCCGCTCTCGCGGGCCAGATGGGCGGCAGCGCGCGCCGCCGACCGCGGCGGGTCGACGAAGAATGACCACGCAGTCATGTGCAGATGCGACGAGCCGCGCACCGTTTCTTTGGGTACCTCGGATTCGAGCAGATAGAAGTCGGCGCCGTAGCCAGACACCATCGAGCGTTCGCCGCTCTGGTCGACGAAGACAGCGACGCAGCCGGTGAGGTGCTCGTCGGTCTCGACGAAGTGGGTGATGACCTGTTCTTTGGCAAGATCCTCTTGTGCCAACTGGCCGAGTCGGTCGCGGCCGATCTTGCCGATGAACTCGGTTTGCAAACCGCAGCGACTGGCCCAGACCGCGACGTTGGCTGCGCTGCCGCCAGGCGTCAACATGACTTCGCCGAAGGTGTCTCCGCCGGTCAGCAATTTGCTGTTGGTGCGGATCAACACGTCCCAGGCGAAGTCGCCGATGACACAGAGCGGGGCAGACATTGCGGGCACGGTAGCTGGTGGTTCGCCTTGCCGAACGGTCGAGTCGGCCGGTCGCCGCAATCCGGCTCGGTCGTCGGTCACGTCAAGCGAATGGTGATTTCTCAGCGCAGGTTGCGCAAGACGGCCTCGCCTCGTGGCGAGAGGCGGTAGCCGACCTCGAGGCTCTCGGTCAGTCCGAGTTCTTTCAACTTGCGCACATTGAGCTTGAAGGCAGGTCGTTCCTGGTTGGCGTGGCGAGCCAACGTGGTCGAGACAATTCCCGGATACCGCTCGATCAGTTGCAGCGTCTGGCGGGTCCACGCGCCGTTTCGATCGAGGCGAGACAGCCGGGCGGTCACATCGGTCAGATCCTCCGACGACGTGTCGTCTCGGCGGGCGATCCGGTCGTCGGGCCCGACGAACACGAAGTCGACACGCCACGCCGACTCACCTGTGCCGAGTCGTTTCACCAACGCGGCGCGGTCGGTGGCGCCCGCCCGCCGAGCATCGTCGTCGGTGATCTCCGTGACGCGGACCTGGCGCACATCGGTCGCCTCGATCAGCATGCCGCCGATCCGGTAGCGACCACCGATCTTGGCCTGTGGGCGAGTCCATGTGCGGAAGGTGACGGTGATCGATCTGTCCGCAATGCCAGGCCAGGAATCCATGCTGAACAGCACGACGGAACCCTATTCGTCAGGGCTGACGTCGACCGACACTCGTGGTGGTCCGTCGCGCAGCACGGCAACGATCAGTGCGTGCAAACCATTCGGCACGAACTGGGCGTTGCTGGCGGCGATCTCGTCGAGCGTCCACCACCTCAATTCGTGGACGAACTCGGCGTTCATCTGCTCCCACGACAGCCGCGGCCGGGCCTCGAAGGCGTCGCAGCGGACGAAGTAGATCTGTTCTCGTTGGCCGTCGAACTTGCCGTTGAGGAACGGCACGATGTGCAGTCGATGCCAGATCTGCGGCCCAATGACGGCGCCGACCAGACCGACCTCTTCCTCCAACTCACGGTGCAGGGCATCGACGTGGCTTTCACCGGGTTCGAGCCCGCCACCCGGCAGGGCCCAGCGGGTTGCCGTCGGGAACTCGAACCGCACGAGCAACACCCGCTGATCGGCGTCGACGACCAGGGCGCGGACGGCCTCGCGGATGCGCAGATCGGCCGCCGGATCACCCGCCGGATCGCCTGCCGGGTCGACGGTCACTCGTCGGGCGCGCTGTTGAGGCCGTCGTTGAACATCCGATACATCTCGTACACGCTCTTGCAGGCTTCGCACAGTGGCAGCTGTTTCGGGTCACGCGACGGAATCCACACGTGCCCGCACAGCGCTTCCAGCGGCGTGCCATAGATCCGAGCCTCGAGAACCTTGGCGGCGGCACTCTCGCCTGGCTCGGTCTTGACGATGTGGGCCGCTGCTGGTTCTTCGGTCTCGAGGTCGGGATCGATGTCGGGGATCGTCTCGACCGGGCTGGTCGTCAGTTCACTCACAGGAACAGTCAACCATTCCCCGCTGAGCGATGCGATAGCGCCGCCAGTTCAGCCTCGATGTTGGCTCGCGCCCGATGCTCCGCCGCCGCATACATGTAGCCGGTGACGAACAGGCGCGGCTTATCGAGGAAGTGCTGCAGCACCAGCGAGCGCCCAGTGCGCCATTGGTCGTCGTCGATGTGGGCGTACTCGGCGCGCACCCCGTTGACGTAGGCCTGGTAGGCGCCGGGATCGGCGCCCAGAATGGCTAGGTCGGCGTCGAGCAGCATCGCCGTTTCGGAGGCTTCGCCGACGTCGTCACCCGGTTCGGCCGGGTCGGCAAGGTGACCGGCGGTGGCAATGATCATCGCCGCGACCGAATCGCAGCGAAGCGACGTCCAGCCAATCTCGGCGAGGTCGTTCGCAGCCAGAACCGCGCTGAGGGCCTCGTTGGTGCCGACCGTTGGGTCGTAGATG